>JAFZQQ010000113.1 GCA_017620315.1 Oscillospiraceae bacterium
CAGGCGGAGGCGCGTATCCTGATGCTTGCGGCGCACCACATTCTCGCGCCGAAGGACGGAAACCCGATTATCGTTCCGACGCAGGATATGGTGCTCGGTTCCTACTATCTCACGCTCGAAAGATTTGAGAACGGCGTTTCTCAGATGACCAACGACGAATTCTGGCCGCAAAACATCCCCTTTGAATTTGCCGGCAAACGCTACACCCCGCTCACCGACGCCGAGAAGGCAGAGGCAAAGAAAAAAGATGTTGACGCCCACGTATATTTCAACGTGCTGACCGACGAGGAGCGCGCGTCTATCCACCTCAACGTCTACCGCGACGAGGACGAGGCCATGCTCGCCTATAACGATCACATCATCGGCGTTCATCAGCCCATCCTTGTCCGTGTGAAAAAGGAACTCCCCGACGGGACGACGGCAAGCAAGATCGTCCCGGCCACAGTCGGACGCATCATCATCAACCGCAATGTTCCACAGGATCTCGGCTTGGTCGCCCGCGTCGATGAAAACGGCAGGCCCACCGACAACTACTTCGATTATGAGATCACAGAGACCTGTGACAAGAAGCTGCTCGGCAAGATCGTCGACCGCGCCATAAAGCGCCACAACTTCACGATCGCTTCTGAGGTGCTCGACAACATCAAGGCAACCGGTTACAGCTATTCGACCCGCGCCGCCATCACCATCTCCGTTGCGGACATGACCATTCCTGCCGAAAAGTACACTCTCATTGCAGAGACCGAAAAGCGCGTCGTCGAAATCGAAGAGCTCTTCAAAATGGGCTTCATGACCGAGGATGAGCGTTATCACCAGGTCATCAAGGAGTGGGGCAAGACGACCGAGGACGTCGCTGTTGCACTGCAGGCGAGCATGGATCGCTACAACCCGGTCAAGATGATGGCCGACTCCGGCGCCCGCGGCTCCATCAAGCAGATCCGCCAGCTCACCGGTATGCGCGGACTGATGGCTAACACCTCCGGTAAGACGATAGAGATCCCGGTCAAGGCAAACTTCCGTGAAGGCCTTTCCGTGCTGGAATACTTCACCTCCTCCCGCGGTGCCCGCAAGGGTCTTGCCGATACGGCTCTGCGTACCGCAGACTCCGGTTATCTGACCCGACGCATGGTCGACGTCTGTCAGGACGTTATCATCCGCAGCGACGACTGCGGCGCGTCCGTCGGTATCATCGCCTCCGAGATCAGCGAAAACGGTCAGGTCATCGAGAAGTTCAGCGAGCGCATAAACGGACGTTATCCCGTGAATGATATTCTCAAGCCCGGAACGGATGAGGTGCTGATCTCCAAGGATCACATGATGACCTCCGACGATGCGAAGCTGCTTGAGAGCTTTGATATCCACTCCGTCGAGATCCGCACGGTCCTCACCTGCAAGGCACACAGCGGCGTCTGCGCGAAGTGCTACGGCATGAACCTTGCGACCAGCAAGCCCGTCGGCCCCGGCGAGGCGGTTGGCATCATCGCGGCTCAGTCGATCGGCGAGCCCGGTACTCAGCTCACGATGCGAACCTTCCACACCGGCGGCGTTGCCGGCGGCGATATCACCCAGGGTCTTCCTCGTGTCGAGGAGTTGTTCGAGGCGCGCCGTCCCAAGAAGATGGCGACGCTTTCCGAGATATCCGGAAAGGTGCGCTTTGAGGCGTCCCAGAAGGGCAGTCTTGTCAACATCATCGTCACCGCCGACGACGGCGAGGTCCGCAACTATGCCATTCCGCGTGCCGGCCTTCGCGTTTCCGACGGAGACACGATCGAGAAGGGCTATCAGCTCCAGTCGGGCGCTCTCAATCCCCATGATATTCTCCGCATTCGCGGCACCTCCGCCGTGCATGACTATCTCATTCAGGAGGTCCTGAAGGTCTACCGTCAGCAGGGCGTCGATATCAACGACAAGCATATCGAGGTCATAGTACGCCAGATGATGCGCAAGGTCCGCATTGAAGACGCCGGAGACACCACGCTGCTTTCGGGCGCAATGGTCGACCTTCTTGAGCTTGACGACGAGAACGAGAAGATTCGTGAGCGCATTGCCGCCGGTGAGGTCAACGCCGAGACCGGCGAGCCGCTGCGCGAGGCCGAAGCCACTCAGCTTCTGATGGGTATCACGAAGGCGTCTCTTGCCACCGACTCGTGGATGTCCGCCGCCTCCTTCCAGGAGACGACAAAGGTGCTCACCGAGGCGGCAATCAAGGGCAAGATCGACCATCTTGTCGGTCTGAAGGAGAACGTCATAATCGGAAAGCTTATTCCCGCCGGCGCCGGACTTAACGCATATCGCGATTTTGCGCAGGAGATCGTTCCCGATCCCGAGAAGCCGGAGGAGCCCGATATCCTTGAGCCGCTTCGCGGTTTTACAAACGCATTGTGATCAAAAGCTTGAAAAAGGGCCGCAAAAGCGGCCCTTTTCCCATTCCGCCCAAAAAACTGTCAGGTTTTTTGCTCGCGCTTGTGTATTGTGCTTGACAATTCTATCTTTTGTGGGGTACAATAATTTTGTATTTGTAGGTCTCTTAAAGGGGGCGGGTATAAAAGTGTATGCGTATATAGGGCGGCAAGCCATTTATAATACGGTATTCAACGTTGCCGGCTATGAGCTGCTTTACCGCAGAAACCAGCAGGTCGGCGCGGCTGCGTCCGGTATGGACGGAGACGAGATGACCAAGAGCGTTCTGCTCGACGCTGTCAACGTTTTCGGAATCAAACATCTCACGAACGGACTGCCCGCATACATCAATTTCACTCGCAACCTCATAATGGACGACTTTGCGTATCTCTTTGACCCCAACGAGATCATAGTCGAGGTTCCTGCGGAGGTCTTTGTTAACGACGCTCTCATCAACAAGCTCTCCGGCCTTCAGCGCGCGGGGTACAGACTTTCGCTCAATAGCTACAGCGAGCAAAACGGCCGGTTGAAGTTCGACCAGATCATAAACTCTTTCGATGTTATCCGCGTCAATACCGGCGGAAAGAACAAGCTCCAGCTAAAGGATATGCTCCAGCGTCTCCGCTTCAGCCATGCGCAGCTCCTCGCCGAGAGGGTCGAGAACGAAGCGGAGTTTGAGATGGTGCAATCGCTCAAATTCACGCTTTTCCAGGGCTATTTCTTTGAGCGTCCCGACACCGTGACAAAGCAGGTCACGCTGACGGAGACGCCCTATGGCAAGATGATCGTCGAGCTGATGAAGCCCTATCCCAATTTTGAGATGTGCTGCCGCATAGTGCGTGCGAATACGGTGCTTACTCACCTGTTTTTGCGGCATGTGCTGAAGGCTCGTTATCTGCGCGAAAACATCAATGCGGAGATCCGCCGCGCGATGACGATTATCGGTCTTGAGGGTCTGCGAAACTGGACTTCGGTGCAGTTCCTCAAGCAGGTCAACACCGCGAACTCCGACGAGCTGGCGCGCCGCGCGTTTCTTCGCGGCAGATTCGTTGAGAAGCTCATCCAGAATTCGGACACGATGGCGTCAAAGGAGCAGGGCTTCTTTATGGGGCTTATGAGTCTGCTGGATCAGGTCACCGGCTCCTCGTTTGAGAACATACTTGAAGAATTGAAGCTTGCGCCCGAAGCCGAGGCAGCTCTGCTCGGCACACGGGATAACGAATACTCCACCTTCCTCCAGTATGCCAAGGCATACGAACAGGCGTCCGGCGGAATGCAGTTCCCCGACATAGGCCTTTATCTTGATGAGCGCTATGTTTCCAACCTTTATATGGAATGCATGGAGGAAACCGACCGTCTGTTCGTTGAGGAAAAGGAAAAGCCCATCCCCGTGACAAGCACCACGATGTAATTCATTTTTCAAAAACTATCCCGCCGATTCAAAATCGGCGGGATAGTTTTTGCTGTTTACATGGTTATTTCCCTGCTGCCGGAAACCGGAACCTTGCTGTGCAGCAGCAGTCTGTCGCCCGCACGGAGGCGTGTCGAGCCGTCCGGGATTATCGTTCGGTTCCCTCTCCTAACGGAAACGATCACGGTCTGTCGCGAGATGTCGAGGTCTCGGATGCACTGGTCGTTCCACGGGTTCTTTTCCAGCAACACAAGCTCCTTGAGCGTGATCGGCACGCTGCCCTTGAGCGGTTCCGAGCCGAGGACAACCGTGTCGTCGTCCTCAAGCACGACTTCCCCATTCGGCACAATGACCTCATTGCCGCGATGGACAGCCGTGAGTATCATCCCGTGTGGGAGCTTCAGTTCCGAAACGCGTTTCCCGACCCATGCATCCCTTGCGTCCAGACGTATTTTGATGAAATGAATGTCCTGCTCCCTTGCCATTGTCGCGCTGGTCTGCACGCGCGAATACTGTTCGACAAAACCGGCGCTGATGATACCGGTCGGGATAGCCACCATTCCGACGCCGAGGAAGGTTATCACCGTGCCGAGCAGTTTTCCAAGCGTCGTTATCGGATAAATGTCTCCATACCCTACCGTCAGCAGCGTCGATACCGACCACCAGATGCCCGAAAAGGCATTTTTGAACACATCCGGCTGCGCCTCATGCTCCACGCTGTACATGCAAAGGCTGGAGCCGAGCATGAGCACCAACACAATGAACACCGAGGACAGCAGCTGCTGTTTTTTGCTGGTTATGACCTCAGATATCGCGTTGAGCGAGTCGTAGTACGCCGTTATTCGGAACAGGCGGAAGATGCGCACGACGCGGAACATGCGGAACGCCACGGCGCCCGCGGGAAAAAAGAACGGCAGATAGTTCGGTAGAAAGCTCAGTAGATCCACTATACCGGAAAAAGAGAGTACATATGCCACTATGGAGCTCAGCTCGGTCTCCTTTTTATAAATATACTTCGCCGCGACTATGCGCAGTATGTAATCTATGAGAAAGCAGGCGACCGTAATACCCTCAAGCACATCGAGAAAACCGCCGCAGGAGGCGGTAAGCTCATCGAACGTAAGCAGAAGCGACACGATCAGATTGACGATGATCGCGCCGGTTATATAAAAGTCATAACCCCGGCTGAATATGTCGTCAGACGCGCCGATCTCCACGATCCTGGCAAGTTTTTTGCGAAACGGCTCCTTTTTGCTCTTTTTTCCGGCGGCCACGTTGTTCCCCATGCTGAGACAAGCTCCTTTGCGTAAAGATTTCCCCGCGGGCGGCAGCGCCGCCTGCGGGGTAATATTTTTGCGGCTCAGCCGCGGCTGATGGGAGCGACGTTGCGCTCCTGCTCGCGGTGCTCAAGCGGCTCGATGGCGCGGGGAATCGGCGGAGTCTTCAGGTTGCGCTTTTTGATGAAGTTTGGCGCGACCTGCGGGAACAGTGCAAGCGACAGAATATCCTCCTCGCTCTGAGCCAGTCCGGCATACTCCGCACGATACTTGTCAAGCTCCGGCTCAAGCAGATC
>JAFZQQ010000114.1 GCA_017620315.1 Oscillospiraceae bacterium
ATCCGCGAGCTTGATAAGAACACGCCCATCAGCTACGGCAGGACGTACTATACCGACGGCCCCAAGCGCATCGCGGTCATCCCGATCGGTTATGCCGACGGTCTGCACAGGGCGCTTTCAAACAAGCTGGTCGTCCGCACGCCCTACGGCGACGTGCCCCAGGTGGGGCGTATCTGCATGGATATGTGCATGCTCGACGTCACCGGGCAGGACAAGCTGAAAAGCGGTGACGAGATAGAGGTCTTCGGCGAGAACCTTCTCTGCGAGACCGACGCGAAGCTCTGCGGTACGATAGGCTATGAGCTTCTGTGCGCCGTGTCCAGGCGCGTGCCGAGACTCTATTTTGAGAACGGCAAATGCATCGACAGGGTCGACAGATTGTAACGATGCTCCCGCTCCGCGCATAATATGAACAGGGGCGGAAAAAACAGGTATAATTCCGGCCCCCGCGTGGGAGAATGAAAACAGCCTCCTTTTCGGCGTATCGCCCGGAGGACTTCTTCCGCTCGGAGTGTGAACAGCGTGGACACCAGTGTAAAACGAGGCGAAATCTATTATGCGGATCTCTCGCCTGTGGTCGGAAGCGAACAGGGCGGCGTCCGCCCGGTGCTGATCGTTCAGAACGACACGGGCAACCGCTACAGCCCGACGGTCATAGCCGCCGCGATAACCTCGCAGACGAATAAGGCAAAGCTGCCGACGCACATATCCCTTGCCGCGCCGGAGAGCGGCCTGCCGCGTGACTCGGTCGTCCTGCTCGAGCAGATACGCACGCTTGACAAGCGCCGCCTGCGCGAGCGCATGGGCAGGGTCGACGGCGAGCTTATGAACAGGATCGACGCGGCGATAGCGGTGAGCTTCGGCCTGAATAATACACAATATGTATGAAAAGACCCGGTGAAGACGAGCCTGCCTTCACCGGGGAAAGGTTTGATACGCTATGAAAAGGTACAACTGGATCGTGCGGCTTGTCGCTCTCATGCTCGCAAGCTACCTGCTGCTCGCTGTGTCGGTGCTCGCCGCCGGAACTCCCGGCTCGGAGTCCGACCCGCTGGTCACGCTGAGCTATTTGAACGACACCTTCCTGCCACAGCTTCTTACGAAAGTCGACGAAAAGCTCGCCGAGCGCGACCGCGCACTTTCGGACAAGCTCGACGCGAAGGTCAGCGCCGACGCGCAAAGACTCTCGGAGCAGTACGGCGCGGGAACCGGGCAAAGCGGCGGCAGCAGCGGCAGCGGACAGTATGATACCTTTACCGTCGTCACGCTCTCGCAAAACCAGACGCTCTACGGCGAGATCGGCTGCGAGGTGATGCTGCGCGTAGGCTCGGCGGTCTGCGTCACACCCTCGACGCCCGGCCTCATCGACGAGACGGACGGCTCGACTCTCGGCGGGGGAAAGGAACTCGCGCAGAACCACCTCTACATGATGACCATAGACGACCGCGGCGTAAAAGCGACCGCCGCAACGGTCAAGCTCCTTGTCCGAGGCGGGTATACGATCAAATAAAGCTTCATACTCAAAACGGACGGCGCAAGCCGTCCGCTTTGCCTATACAGGCCGCTGGCGCGGCGGCATATGCTTTTCTGCCTTTTTTCAGTTGCAGGGGAGGTTTCGCGCTCCGGCGCGAGGTACTTTGTCCTCGGCGACAAAGTACCCAAAACGCCGCTTGAACCTACGGTTCAAGACTCCCTTACCGAACCGAAACGGCTTTTTGCGTGCCTTGACCGGACCGGCGCAAAAATCTTAAATACTGCCTGCCCCGCATGCCGCTTGCGCTGCTGCCCTGCTGTCCGCAGCCGTTGTGCCCCGCTTCTGCTGCGCCTGATTCGCATAAGTCAGTTAGTTTTGCCGCACGAGGCGCAGTCGCCGCGGGGCACTATGGTTGCGCATATTGCGGCAGCAGCGGCAAGCGGCAGGCGGGGCACAACGTATTGAGGCAGTCGCGCCGGTCTGGCTTTTGAGGCAATATCCGTCAACCGGCCATAAAGGAAGTCCAGAAACCTTGGTTTCTGGCAGCTTTTTGGTGACTTTTTCGATGCGCGAAAAAGTCACTCGCGCCGGAGCGCGAAATACTCCTTCTCGCGCCCGCGGGCGCGAAACCTCCTCTGCAACATAAGAAACAGAAGAAAGATAAGCCCCGCGCCGGCGAGCAACGGGGCTTACTCCCACAAGAGGAAGACAAGGGAATAGACGCGCTATTGCGCGGGGAAGCTTACCGCTTCGCCGAGGGGCGTCGGGTTTGAGAGCGAGGCGATCGAGAACGCCTTGAGGCTTGCGATCTCGCCGCCCGTGTTGTCCACGGGGAACAACAGCTCGATCGTCGCCCCGGCGGGGATCCCGTTCAGCCCGGCGTAAACGAGCCCCGTGAACTGCCCGTCCGCGGTATACGCCGCCAGCAGGAGCAGCGTGTCCCCGCCGTCGGTCAGCTTCGTGACGGACACCGTCGCGAGGAAGCTGCCCTTGGGTATCTTTGTCAGCTCCGCGCCGCTTGCGCTGCGCAGCGTGATGCTGTTGATGCGGTACTCGTTCGCCTCGCGCGCGGTGACCGTGACCGTGCAGACGGCGGAAAAGCCCCCGCCGGTGACGGTGATCTTCGCCGTGCCCGCGCCGACAGCTGTCACGCGTCCGTTCTTATTCACGGTCGCGACGGATGTTTTGCCGCTTTTCCACGTCAGCGCGGGAAGCGACGCGCTTTCGGGCGAGGGCGTCACGGTCAGATACGCCACGTCGCCCGCGCGCAGGGAAAGGCTCGTCTCGCTGAGCGTGAGCCCCGTCAACACCGGCTCCTCCGCCTCCCCGGAATGTCCGGGCAACTCGTCCTCCATCGTGAGATACGGATAGCCGCCGTTGCGCGTGGACGAGATCGCCCATGTTCCGGAGAAGTTCCAGCCCTCATACGTCGCCTGTTTTTTCAGCTCCGCCGCGGTGTTGGCGAAAAAGCCGCCCGGCTCCATGTCCGCCTCGCTGACGCCGCCGCAGCCGTAGAGGCCTGTGTTGATCTTGTCGGTCCTGAGATAGTGGCAGCCGGTGATGGTGTCCTTGTCCCACACCGCGCCGTCCGAGCCGACGATCGCGCCCGCGTTGTTTCCGCTGACGGTGCATTTGACGTTCCCGCGGCTATAGCAGTTGGTGACCGTGCCGTTATTGAGGCTGCCCGCGACGCCGCCGACGTTGCTCTCGCCCGTGACCTTGGCGGTGTTGCAGCAGTCGGAGACAGTTTTATCGCTGTACCCGCAGACGCCGCCGACGTTGGTACTGCCGGTAACCGCGGCGGTGTTGCAGCAGTTGGAGACGGAAGAAGAATACGAATACCCGCAGACGCCGCCGACGTTGGTCTTGCCGGTAACCGCAGCGGTGTTGCAGCAGTTGGAGACGGAAGAAGAATACGCATACCCGCAGACGCCGCCGACGCCCTCGCCCGTGCCGGTGACCGCGCCGTAGTTCGCGCAGCCGGTCGCGCCGCCAGACCCGCAGACGCCGCCGACGTTGCCCGAGCCGGTGACTGCGCCGGAATAGACGCAGCCGGTGCAGCCGCCGCTACCGCAGACGCCGCCGACATACCGATCGCCCTTGACGTACGCGTTGACGACGGTCACGTCCTTGATCGTCCCGCTGCTGGACCCGAACAGCCCGGCGCAATCGCCGCTCTTGTTGACATACAGCCCCGAGACCGTGTGCCCGCCGCCGTCGAATTTGCCGGTGAAATATCCGATCGGCGTCCACTGCTTCAGCTTGCCCGTGTCCGTGGTCAGGTTGCCCGCCTCGTCCCATTCGAGCACGGTCTTGTTGAGGATGAGGTCCTTTGCCAGCAGATAGTTCCGCGCCAGCCACTCGCCGCCCTCCTGCGCGACGTAGGCGAGCTGGGAGCATTTCGTGATCTCGTAGTAGTTGACGCCGTCCTTCTTCACGAGCTTCGCCGGCGCTTCGATACTGCCGTCCCACACGTCGCCC
>JAFZQQ010000115.1 GCA_017620315.1 Oscillospiraceae bacterium
AGACTTGAGCCGTCGTTCGATGCGGAACCGTCCACCGCAAGCCCGACGGGTACGCCGAGACGCAGCATTTCAGGTACTGACGCGACGCCGGAGGCGAGCTTCATGTTTGATATCGGACAGTGGGCGACGCCTGTGCCGGTCTTCGCAAGCAGACGAAGCTCGTCCTCGTTGAAATATATGCCGTGGGCGAACCATACGTCCTTGCCCAGCCAGCCGAGACGCTCCATGTACGCAAGAGGGCGTATCCCCTCACGCTCCAGCATATAGTTCTGCTCGTCGAGCGTTTCGCAAAGGTGCGTGTGCAGCCGTACTCCGCAGCTCCGTGCGAGCTTTGCGCTTTCACGCAGAAGGTCGGCAGAGACAGAGAAGGGCGAGCAAGGCGCCAGCGCGACGCGGTGCATGGCATAGGGCTTTGGGTCGTGGAAACGCTCGATGGCGGAGGCGCTGTCACGCAGTATTTCGTCGACGCTCTGCACCACACTGTCCGGAGGGAGACCGCCGTCCTTGACGGAAAGATCCATGCTACCGCGTGAGGCGTGAAAACGCATACCCAGCTCGTCAGCCGCGGCAAACTGCGCGCCGAGCAGATCGCCTCCGCCGTTGGGGAAGACGGAGTGGTGGTCGAAGCAGGTCGTACAGCCGTGCTTCATAAGCTCGCACATGCCTGCGAGCGACGAGAGACGGACGACCTCCTCGTCCAGGTTTTTCCAGATCTCATAGAGTGTCTTGAGCCAGTCAAACAGCTCCATGCTCTGCACCTCGGGCAGATTGCGCGAGAATATCTGATAGAGATGGTGGTGCGTGTTCACAAGCCCCGGATAGCAGAGCATCTGCGAGGCGTCGAGAGTTTCATCCGCATGTGCCGACAGCGAGGGCCCGATCGCGCGAATGACTCCGTTATCGGCAAACAGATCCACGTTTTCGTAAACCGTGTCCGCATCGTCACAGGAGACAAGAGCTTTGATATTCTTTATCAACAGGGAAGCCATAATGATCCTCCTCGGAAAAGGGAGCGGCCTTGCCGCTCCCTTTCGCATGTAATTGACTTTAGCGTTCTTCTCTGAAATAGCTGAGACCGAGGCTTGCGGGGGGCTGGTTCTCGCGCTTCTTGCGCAGCGAAACGATGATAAGAACAATGAGAGTGATGACGTAGGGCAGCATCTTGAACAGCTCAAGAGTTTTGCGCGAAAGACCGGGGATGTAGAGGTAAGCCCAGTAAACAAAGCCGAAGAGATAGGAACCCCAGACCGCGCTGATGGGCTTCCAGGTGGCAAATATGACCAGCGCGACAGCGAGCCAGCCGAGACCTTCGATGGTGCCGTCGTTTGCCCAGGTACCCTTGATATAGTCCATCGTGTAGAACAGTCCGCCGAGACCGGCAACCGCCGAGCCGACGATGATCGCGAGGTACTTGTAGCGCGTGACGTTGATACCCGCCGCATCCGCAGTGCCGGGGTTTTCACCGACGGCACGCAGATTAAGTCCCGTGCGCGTGCGCATGAGGAAGTGGCGCGCCAGGATCGCGAGCGCTATCGCGAGATACGCCATAAAGCCGTGGGCAAACAAGAGCTTTCCAATGGTGCCGAGATAGCCGAGCTTGGTATAGGCAATGTAGGCGCTGGAGGTCACCGGCACGGAGATCTGTCCGACGCCGCCGGCAAGGGTGTTGAGGCTCGCACCGAAGAAATTCGCGACGCCTCCGCCAAAGATGGTCAGCGTAAGTCCGGTAACATTTTGGTTTGCCCGCAGCGTTATGGTCAAAAATGCGTAGATAAGCCCGCCGAGCGCGGAGAACAGGATCGAACAGCCAAAGCTCAGCAGCAATCCGACAACGGGGGAGGCTCCGCCGTTGAGCTCATAGTAGAACGCTGCAATCATTCCGCCTATGCCGCCAAGGAACATGATGCCGGGAATACCGAGGTTGAGGTTTCCGGCCTTCTCAATGAGGATTTCACCCACGGCGCCGAGCATGATGACCGTGCCGAACGCGATCGCCGAGTTGATCAGGGCAAGCAGTTGGTCTTGTGTCAGCATCACTTGTTCGACCTCCTTCCGTTGAAGCGGACGGTATAGTTAACAAAGAACTCGCTGCCGAGCAGGAAGAACAGTATGATGCCGGTGATCATCTCGCTGACCTCCTGAGAGAGGTTGTACGCCGAGGCGATGGCCTGCGCGCCCTTTTGAAGGAAAACAAGCAGGAATGAGAAGATGATCATGACCACGCTGTTGAATTGCGCCAGCCACGCGACAATGATCGCGGTAAAGCCGCGCCCGCCGGCCGTTGAGGTCGATATCGTATGGCTTGCGCCGGAGACGGCGACAAAGCCTGCAAGTCCGCAGATAGCGCCGGAGAGCACTATTGTGCGCACATAGGCGCGGTTGACGCGGATACCGGCATAGCGAGCGGTATTTTCGCTGTCACCGATGACGGCAATCTCATAACCGTGCTTAGAGTGGTTCATGTAAAGGTACATCACAAGCGTTACCGCAAGAACGATAATGACGTTCCAGCCGTAGTCCTTATTGAAACCCGGACTGAGCAGGTTTGGCAGCCAGCCCTGTTTTCCCTGCGAGTTGATAACGCCTACGCTGTTCGAGCCGAAGGGGTTTTCCCACATCGCCACAAAATAGCTCGTAAGCTGGATGGCAATATAATTCATCATCAGCGTGAAGAGCGTTTCATTCGTGTTCCAACGTGCCTTGAACATGCCGGGAAGAAAACCCCAAATGCCGCCGGCAATCATGCTGACGACGATCATCAAAAGCAGCAGCACCACGGTCGGGAGGCTTTTCAGGTAGATCATGCAGGCTGCGGAGGCAATGCCGCCGACAAGTATCTGACCCTCCGCGCCGATGTTCCAGAAACGCATCTTGAATGCCGGGGCAAGGCCGACGGCTATGCACAGCAGAGTCATCGCGTCGCGAATCGTGACCCAGATACGTTTGCCCGTTCCTACCGCGCCGTCGAGCATGGTGGCAAACACCGCGGCGGGATTGAGACCGGAGACCGAGATGATGACGATGCCGCTGACGACGAGGCTCAGCAGAAAAGCGATAACGCGGATGCCCCAGGCCTTCCATGCGGGCAAAAGCTCGCCTCGCTTGGACATCAGTATCATGGGTTCACGGTTCTTCTTTTCAACGGTGCTCATACGGCCTCCTCCTTTCTGTGCTGAGTCATAAGGAGTCCGACTTCTTCCTTGGTGATCGAGCGCGCGTCCACAATGCCCGAGACCTGGCCGCCGCACAGCACGACCAGCCTGTCGCACAGCTCAAGCAGCACGTCGAGATCCTCGCCGACGTAAATGACCGCGACGCCTTTCATCTTTTCGGCAGTCAGCAGGTTATAGATGGTGTAGGAGGTGTTGATGTCCAGTCCGCGCACGGCGTAGGCAGTCATGAGCACGGCGGGATCCTGCGCGATCTCACGCCCGACAAGGACCTTCTGAACATTGCCGCCCGACATACGGCGAACGGGGAAGGAGGTGCTTGGCGTGACGACCTCGAGGTTTTTCCAGATGGAGTTTGCGAGCTGCTCGGGGCCCTTTCTGTCAACAAACACGCTCTTGCCCTTGCGCCACGAGCGCAGCATCATGTTGCCCGTCATGCCCATGGAACCTACAAGCCCCATGCCGAGACGATCCTCCGGCACGAACGCCATTCCGACGCCCGCTTTTTTGATGTCCAGCGGATCCATGCCGACAAGGTTTTTATCGGCGCCGCTTTTGGGGTCGTGGAACAGTATTTCACCGCTTCGGACGGGATAGAGCCCGGCAATGGATTCGAGCAGCTCCTTCTGTCCGCTTCCCGCGACGCCCGCGATGCCGAGTATCTCGCCGGAATTGAGGGTGAAGCTTACGTCGTCAAGACGCTTGACGCCCAGCTCGTCGTAAACGGTGAGGTTCCTGAGCTCAAGACGCGGCTTCGGATCCACCGGTTCGGGACGGTCGATGTTAAGCAGCACGCTGTGGCCGACCATCATATCCGTAAGCGACTGCTGGTCAGCGTCCTTTGTCATGACGTCGCCTATGTACTCGCCCTTGCGCAGCACCGCCACGCGGTCGGAGACGTCGAGCACCTCGTGCAGCTTGTGAGTGATGATGATCAGAGACTTACCGTCCTTCTTCATCGCGCGCATGATGTCAAAAAGCTTGTCGGTCTCCTGCGGGGTGAGCACCGCGGTCGGCTCGTCGAGGATCAGAATGTCCGCCCCGCGGTAGAGGACCTTGACGATCTCGACGGTCTGCTTCTGCGAGACCGACATATCATAGATCTTCTGATCGGGCTTGATGTCAAAGCCGTAGCGTGAGCATATCTCAGAGACCTTTTCGCTCGCCTTTTTGAGATCGAACGAGCCCTCGCCCTCAAGACCGAGGACGATGTTCTCGGTCGCGGTAAAGACGTCGACAAGCTTGAAGTGCTGGTGTATCATGCCGATACCGTTGTCAAACGCATCCTTCGGCGAGGCAATCGTCACGGGCTTGCCGTGAACGTATATCTGCCCTTCGTCGGGGAAGTAGATACCGGAGAGCTGATTCATGAGGGTGGTCTTGCCGCTGCCGTTCTCACCCAGCAGAGACAGTATCTCGCCCTCCCGCAGCTCCATGCAGATGTGGTCGTTTGCAACGACCTTGCCGAAGCGCTTGGTTATGTTTTCCATTTTGATGGCACATGCGGCGCCCAACGCGATCATCCCTTTCTGTGGAAGCTTTGCGGAGGTTACAATATTACTAAATGAGTCTAACACATTTTTTAATGCTTGTAAACAAGAAGAACAAAAAAATTTGCTTGAAGCCTAAAAAATTGTTTGTTTATCTCAAAAGAAAAAAGACGCCCTTTTGAGCAATACCATTCACTTAGGCAGAAAGCAGAAGCCTTGCGCCTTTTGGCGCAGGGTTTCTGTACTTTTTCAAAAAGTTTCAAGCCCAAACATCAAAAAGTTTCAAGCCCAAACAGCAACACTTGACTTTCCTTATGAGCCGTGGTATTATATTTTTAAGGTCAATAAAAAAAGTGAATAGCCTCAGCAAGAACGTTTAAATTGACGCAATGTTCGTTGAACGGCGCGCCGGAACTGACCGCGATAAGCGGCGTTTTCGGCGCGCCGTTTTCGCATATACTATGCTGTTTTACGGAGGCCTTAATATGAGAGTAAAGAAACTCGGCGTTGAGCTATCTTACACGCACGACATTTGCTTCACGATTTACAAATTTATTCAGAAAGACGTTGATGTCGATGATGAAAACGCCATAAAAGCGTTTGAGGACGAAATCGCGGAACAGGCTCGTGCTGAAGCACACCACGTTATCGAGGAAGCAAAACGATTCACACTGTTTGACTAACCACACAAGGAACGCCGCGCCGAGCCGAACGGCGCGGCGTTCCCGTTACGAGAAAGGAGCACACCATGAAACCGGACATAATCAAAGCCCTGCTGAATGAAGCAATCGGACGCGAAGTATTGATGAAAGGCGCGAACATCGACGATATACGCAGATACTCCCGCAATCGCAAGCTACCGCTCGAAACGATGGTTCGGTTTATACTGACTATGGGCGGCGGCAACCTCACCAATGAGCTCATTGCGGCGGGAATTGATGCAACGCCTCCCGCTTTCGTTCAGCAAAGACGCCGGATTAAGCCTGTGCTGTTCCAGAAGATTTTTCAGGACTTCAACAAGACAGAAGAATTATTCGCGGACTACAAAGGAAGGCGTATTCTCGGAGTGGACGGCACGACGGTCTCTTTGCCATACCACAAGGACGGGGAAACCTTTATCCCGATTGATACGCACCCGCGCGGAGGTTACAACGCCTATCACGTCACACCGATATATGACCTCTTGGGAGGAACATACATTGACGCCGTTTGCCAAGTACAAGCGGCGCAAGACGAGCAGGGGGGCCTGATTTCCATGCTCTACAAGCCCTGTATGCGAGAGCACAAGAGTGTGGTGGTCGGGGACCGCGGATTTGAGGGGTACTCGCTGGTTGCCCACTGTCAGAACGCGGGAGTGGACTTTCTGATTCGCGTCAGACCGCTTATGAAAGCTGTCCGCGCGCTTGAAATGAAAGAGCTTGACACGGATGTATCGTTTACCTTAACCACCAGTCAAAGCCGCGCCCACCGCGAGTTAGGCTACATTCTGATGCAAACCACGAACAACAGCGGACACAAAAACCGCGCACGCTGGGATTTTGCGCACATCAACCCTTTTCCTATGAGCTTTCGCGTTGTGAGATTCAAGCTACCCACCGGAGAGTTTGAAACGCTCATTACATCCCTTCCGCGCACGTTTACAACGGAAGATATAGAACGTATGTACCACTTAAGATGGAATATAGAACAATCGTTCCGTAACTTGAAATATAGACAGGGGCTGATTGCGATTCATTCCATCCGCGATGATTTCGCACAACAGCAAATTTGGGCGGCACTTACGATGCACAACTTTTGTCAGCGAATCATCAGAGAAATCGAGCCTGAACAAAACCCTGCAAACAAGTATAAGCGGCGAATCAACGCAGGCGTGGCTATGCAGCTTTGCAAGGAGTATTTCCGCGATCCATACGCGGATTCTGACGCGCTCGTGCGGGAGATTATGAAGCACACCGAAGCGGAGCGCCCCGGACGGCAAAGCGAACGGCGCATGACGACCAAAACGTGTACGAGCTTTCAGTATCGCGTACCATCATAAAAAGACGGGGGTGTGTTTTCACGCCCCCGCGTTTTCCCCCTATCCTTGACAGCCTAAAAATTTTTTCACTTCAAAACCCCGTGCTTTGCACGCCCGCGCGAGTAAAAAAATGCCATACACAACCCAAAAGCGCCCGTTGTACTAAAATTTTCGTACATAGCCCCGTTAAGTTTGGAGAAAACCGCGCGGCATGGTTGCGCCGAAATCGCCTTGTTTTCAAAAACGGGCGATTTTTTGATGCTCTCCCCCAACTTGTTGAGATTTTGGCATTTTCGCCCAAATGATACAAACCGTGAAAATTTTGATACATTTTGGGAACTTGTTGAATTATCAGCACAACGGTATTTGACAGCTATCCATTCTTGATGTAGAATTTGGGACACTTCGATAAATCGGGATTATGAGATGAGTAGGAGCAGTTATGATGTCTGAATTTGTATTAATCAAACCTTCTTTTGAGTATCTGGAACAGATTAAAGCATATCGTGAAGAGTTTGCGAATTGCTTGGATTGGCTACATGGTGCACAGGGTCTAAAGAGATTTGAAGAGCCTCAAGATTGGCTTAGTTACTTAGCATTATGTGAAAACGATGCAACAGTTCCCGAAGGAGAGCACAAATATTCTCAATTCATTTATGTCCGCATGGCTGACAAAAAAATAGTCGGTATGATAGGAGTGAGGCACAAACCTGTCGGTCCGCTCGAAACTTGGGGCGGGCATGTTGGCTACTCAGTAAGTCCGTCAGAAAGGATGAAGGGGTATGCCACGCAGATGCTACATGAGGTCTTGCCTTACTGCAAAAGCCTTGGTCTTAATCGTGTGCTGTTGACCGCAGGCGATGAGAATGTTGGGAGTGTAAAAACAATTATCGCCAACGGCGGCATCCTTGAATCCTATGTGATGTCTCCGAAACATCATGTGATGGTAGGACGTTATTGGATAACGCTGCCTGATTGACAGATTCCGGTTTATCGAGCAGTCCCCTTACAATGATAATAAGAGCGTCCGCCAATCGGCGGACGCTCCTTGTGCCGTTACAGCGGCGTTTTGCCGCTTTGCCGTTCGCTTTCTTCGATCGCGGCGTCAAGTAACTTGTCGCAACGATGGAGCAGATACACGGCGGCGACGGCGAGCGCCGCGACGAGTGCAAGGGCAACGAGCACCACAAAGACGGTCAAGAGGGCGCGAATCTTTGTAAGCTCCACGAGAATCAACGCGCTTTCCATGTTTGCAACTCCTTTCGTCAGATTTGCGGAAAGCGCAAACAAGGCGGTGTTGAGCGTATGAACTCAACACCGCCTTGATGTATCAAAGCATAGCGCCGCCGTCGCGTCGCCCGTTCCGCGCGGTTTTGGCTTGCAAAACGGCGTGAAATGGGTATAATGAGACCGTGGCGCGGGCGTCTGCCCGTTGTGTTGAGTGCTACGACCACTCTTCATAGGGATATGGCGGGTTGCCGCCCGCTATGTCCCGCCGCCTGTCGGCGTTTACACGCTTTCATTATACCGCCCGCGCGGAGAATTGCAAGCGTTTTCTTGGAAAAAGTGAAGAATCCACGCCAAAACAGGCGCGGATTCTTCTTTTTGCGCGGTTGATTCGCTAAGTTAATGGTATTGCCCTTTTGAGGCGTCTTTTTTCGGAAGCTTAAAATCAGTTGAGCTCAGTGATGCCGTCGATGCGCAGGGAGAAGGACGGAGCGGAGATGTACTCGGACTCGTGATAGTAACCGTTCACGATGCCCTCGTTGGTGTCGTTCGTCCAGTCGCCGTCAGAGTCGAAGGTGAAGGCGCTGGTGACGGGCGCGCCGCCGACGGTAAAGGTGCTGGTGTCGAAGACGTGCAGGGTGCCGGCCTTGATGGCGTCCTCAGCTGCCTTGACAGCCTCGGCGGTACCGGGAGCGACCTCCGGGCCGAGCGGAGTGATGTAGACAGCGCCGGCCTCATAGCCCTTCGCCCAGTCGGTGGGGATGGAACCGCCGGACTGCAGAGCCTTGAACGCCTCGGTGTAGAACACGCTCCAGTCGTTGGTGGAGGAGGTCAGAGCGGCGGTCGGAGCGGCGGCGAGCATGTCGATGTTGTAGCCGACGGAGTAGACAGCCTTGCCGTTGTCCTTCGCGGTCTGGACCGCCTTCGGGGCGCCGGTGGAGTCGGCGTGCTGGCCAAT
>JAFZQQ010000116.1 GCA_017620315.1 Oscillospiraceae bacterium
AGAGCTCCTTTCTGTCGTGCTCGATGGTCGCCTTGCGCTCGTCTGTAAGCTCTGCACCGTTCCTGACGCAATCAAGGAACTGGTCAAGCTCCCACTCACGTTGGACTCCCCAGATCGGCACCACGATATCCTGCGTTTCCATGAATGCGGCAGCAGCATAACCGTCGCGGATAAGGCCGCCTGCCATCCCCTTCATGGCGATAAAACCCATTCCCTTTCCGCGACAGCCGGCGATGAGTTTCTGCTCCTGTTCTCCGGAAAGATAGCTGAACGGGAATTGCAAGGTAGCGTAAAGGCCGGAGTCGATAGCCTCCTGCGCAACGGCAAGGCGATGATTGGTAATCGCGATGTGGCGTATCTTGCCCTCAGCTTTCATCTTGAGGGCCTCATCGTACAAGCCGTCCCCACCGCCCGGCTTCGGGCAGAATGCCGGATTGTGGAACTGATAAACGTCTATGTAGTCCGTGCCAAGTGTTCTGAGGCTGGTCTCAAGATCGCGTCTGAGTCCGGCGGCGTCCGATGCGCCGGATTTCGTCGCAAGCACGATCTTGTCTCTCATCCCCGCGAAGGCATAGCCCACCTTCTCCTCACTGTCGGAATACGCGCGGGCGGTGTCATAATAGTTGATGCCGCCGTCGTACGCCTTACGCAGAAGCCGTGCCGCTTCCTCCTTTGAAATACGCTGAATGGGCAGCGCACCGAAGCCGTTCTTCTCGATCTCAATTCCGGTAGAACCGAGTTGGATCCTTTTCATAGCTTAGTTCTCCTTTCGTTGCGTTGTCGTTACTTCCTCATCGCCTTTGCGCTTTCATTCAATTTTTCAATGAGAGCGCGAAGCTTTTCGGCCTTTTCACGTTCAGCGTTGACGACCTGCTCGGGAGCCTTGGAAACGAACGCCTCATTCTTGAGCTTTGCCTCAATGCCGGCAAGCTGCTTCTCCGCGTTTACCTTTTCCTTCTCAATTCGCGCAAGCTCCTTCTCAAAGTCGACCAACTCGCGAAGCGGCATGAGCACACGTGCGGCATGCGTCACGACCTCTACGTTTCCCTCGCCGCTCGGCGCATCGGCGCTGGCGATCGTCACCTCGCTTGCGGAGGCAAGGCGCAGGAAGAACGGGCTGCCCGCGGTAAAGGTCTCGCCGTGCGCAGTAGCGATGGTATAATGCACCTTCTTGGACGGGACGACATTCATCTCGTTGCGGCGCGCGCGAACGGCGGAAATAGCCTCGATGACCATACCCCTCGCCTGCTCCTCTGCCGGGAAGGAAAGCTTATCGCTCTGCTCCGGCCATTTGGAAAGCATGATATAGCCCACGCCCTCGTCGCGCTTGCCATGCGGAAGCGCCTGCCATATCTCCTCGGTGATAAACGGCATGAACGGGTGCAGCAGCTTGAGCGTCTCGATGAGCACATAGCACAGGACGTTTTGAGCGTTCTTCTTCGCCTGTTCGTCATCTCCGTTCAGGCGCGCTTTCGTAAGCTCTATAAACCAGTCGCAGTAGTTGTCCCAGATAAAGTCATATATCTTCGCGGAGGCGACGCCCAGCTCAAAAGCGTCCATATTGTCCGTGACCTCGCCGATGAGCGTATTGAGCTTTGAGAGTATCCACTTGTCCTCAAGCTCCAGCTTTTCCGGCAGCTCGACATGGTCTATGGTGAGGTTCATCATGACAAAGCGGCTCGCGTTCCAGATCTTATTTGCAAAGTTGCGCATCGCCTCGCACTTCTCAACGTAGAAACGCATGTCGTTTCCGGGTGAATTGCCGGTGATAAGGTTGAAGCGCAGCGCGTCGGCGCCGTACTTCTCCGCCATTTCCAGCGGGTCGATGCCGTTGCCGAGCGACTTGGACATCTTGCGGCCCTTGTCGTCGCGCACGATACCGTGGATGAACACTGTCTTGAACGGCTCCCTCTTCATCTGCTCCATGCCGGAGAAAATCATGCGCGCGACCCAGAAGAATATGATGTCGTAGCCCGTTACCATGACGGACGTGGGATACCAATACTTGAGATCGGCAGCATCCTTGTCCGGCCAGCCCATCGTCGAGAACGGCCAGAGCGCGGAGGAGAACCAGGTGTCGAGCACATCTTCCTCGCGTTTAAGCTTTTCGCTGCCGCATTTTTCGCACTTAGTCGGGTCCTCGCGCGAAACGTTGATATGCCCGCAGTCCTCGCAGTACCAAGCGGGGATCTGATGCCCCCACCAGAGCTGTCGGGAAATGCACCAGTCGTGGCAGTTCTCCATCCAGTTGGTATAGGTCTTGGCAAAACGCTCCGGAACGAATTTGATCGTCCCGTCGTTGACCACGCGCAGCGCTTCTTTTGCAAGCGGCTCCATCTTCACGAACCACTGCGCGGAGATAAGCGGCTCGACGTCGTTATGGCAGCGATAGCAGGTGCCGACATTGTGGCTGTAGTCCTCGGTCTTGACAAGGAAGCCCTGCTCCTCAAGGTCGCGTACGATCTGCTTGCGGCACTCATAGCGGTCCATGCCCTCATATTTGCCGCCGTTTTCGTTGATCGTGCCGTTGTCCGCGATGACGCGGATGACCTCGAGATTGTGGCGAAGCCCCACCTCAAAGTCGTTGGGGTCGTGCGCCGGCGTCATTTTTACCGCGCCGGTGCCAAAGCCGATCTCGCAGTATTCATCGCCGATGATGGGGATCTCGCGGTTCACAAGCGGCAGGATGCAGTTCTTTCCGATGAGGTGCTTGAATTTCTCGTCCTCCGGGTTGACCGCGACGCCCGAGTCTCCCAGCATGGTCTCGGGGCGCGTCGTAGCCACAGTGATGTCGCCGCTTCCGTCAGAGAGCGGATAGCGGATATACCAGAGGTGGCCCGGCTTGTCGACGTATTCGACCTCGGCGTCAGAAAGCGCCGTGAGGCAGTGCGGACACCAGTTGATAATGCGGCTGCCCTTATAGATCAGTCCTTTGTCATAGAGCTCGCAGAAGGTTTCCCTCACCGCGCGCGAGCAGCCCTCGTCCATGGTAAAGCGAGAGCGCGACCAGTCGCAGCTCACACCCATCTTTTTCTGTTGCTCAACGATGCGGTGCCCGTACTTCTCCTTCCACTGCCAAACGCGCTGAAGGAATTTTTCGCGTCCGAGGTCATAGCGGGTCAGCCCTTCGTTGACGCGAAGATCCTCCTCGACCTTGATCTGCGTGGCGATGCCTGCGTGGTCCGTACCGGGCAGCCAGAGGGCGCTATAGCCCTGCATGCGCTTAAAGCGGGTAAGAATGTCCTGGAGCGTCGCGTCCAGCGCATGTCCGATGTGCAGCTGCCCCGTGACGTTGGGCGGCGGCATGACGATGGAAAAGGGTTTCTTTTCCGGGTCAGCTTCAGCGCGGAAGCAGTCTCCCTGCTCCCACATTTCGTAGATACGCCCCTCCACCTGCTGGGGCTCATAGATCTTGGGCAGTTCTTTCATAGTCTTCTCCTTAATAAAATAAGTCTTTCCGATCCCTGTCACCGGCCCGAACAGCGAAAACGCCCCGAGCCAATACGGCTCGGGGCGAACAAAAGTCCGTGTTACCACCCGAATTCCCACATGCATTTCGCATGCAGACACTCTTCAGCGCTGTTACGGGCGCTCCCGTCCGGCTTAATGGAAAGCGGTGTTTCCGTTCGGCACGGCTGCTCCGAGGCGACTTCAGCGCGCCCTCACGGAGACTTGCACCGTCCGTCCCCTCTCTTCGCATCGGGTATGCGCTTACTGCTCCTCATCATTGCCTTTAGCGGGTAGTTTAACGCATAAAATGCGTTTTGTCAACTCATTCGCAGTATTTCTTTTTTCAGTCTTCCGATTATGCGCTTTTCAAGCCTTGAAATGTAGCTTTGCGATATGCCCATCTTATCTGCTACCTCCTTCTGTGTCAGCTCGTCACGACCGTCCAGTCCGAAGCGAAGCGTGACGATCTCACGCTCACGCTCGGAAAGCGTGTCTATTGCATCGTGCAGCAATGTGCGGTCAACGTCTTCCTCAATCGGTTTCATAACAATATCCTCCTCCGTGCCGAGGATATCCGAAAGCAAAAGCTCATTCCCGTCCCAGTCAGAGCCGAGCGGCTCGTCGAAGCTCACCTCCGCTTTCTGGTTTGCAGTCTTGCGAAGATGCATCAGTATCTCGTTCTCTATGCACCGCGAGGCGTAGGTAGCCAGCTTGATGTTCTTATCGCTCTTGTAGGTGTTTATGGCCTTTATCAAGCCGATCGTGCCTATCGATATAAGATCCTCGATGCCAACTCCGGTATTCTCAAAGCGACGGCCTATGTATGCGACAAGACGCAGATTGTGTTCGATAAGCTCCTGACGCACGCTCTCGTCTCCCGAATCCAGTCTTGCAAGCAGCTCCTCCTCCCGCTCACGCGTCAACGGTGCCGGAAGCGTGTCGCTGCCTCCGATATAATGAATGACGTCGTGCGGAAGAAGTCCGAGTCGCTCAAGCACAGCTCGTATCCTATCCCACAGCTGCTTCCAATTCATTTTTGGTTGCTTCCTCCTTTTCCTCACTGAACCACAATCCGCGATATCTCCCGTCAAATCGCTGCGACGACAGTGCGATAAGCCTCGCGCCGAGGCTTCGCGAGCCGACTTTGAGCTCGTCACAGCGGAAGGTTTCAAGAACTGTATCCGTTCCTCCGACTGTACTGCAATGAAGCTCCCGGAGCCGGACGTCCTCCGCCCCTTCAAACAGTGGAGAGATCGCTTCCCTTTCTATAACCGGTACGCCCTCGCCGGTCATGGGATCCGAAAGCGTGTTTCCTGTGTCCTTGAAAAGCTTCAAATCTACAGATCTTCCGCGGTAATATACTCGTACATTGACAAGCTCACAGTCTCCGTGCCTTGCTCCGCCGCGGAAAACGACGCTTTGCACAGCATACGAAAGTCCTGCTGCGGCAAGGAATACCCCCCATGGTATTCGAGCGCAGAGAAGGCAGCGTGCAAGCCGCTCCACCGAGCCGAAAACGCTGCCGAGCGCAAATACGGCGCCTGCAAGCGCACAGGCAAGCGCCGCAAAAAGCAGCGTAAGCTTTATCGTTCTCCCTGTACCGGCGTACGCAAGCGCGCAAACGGCAATGAGCGCCGGGACAAGCGTCCACGTCGGCAGCTTGAGCGCAAGCGCTGCGACCGAATATGCTGCGCCCAGCGCTGCGGACGCTGCAAGTCTCAGGCGTTTTACTCCATGTCCCGCAAGCCGCGCAGCCCCGAGCAGCAAAAGATAGTCCAGCGCAAGATCCCACAGCGCGGCAAGATCCCAATAAACAGCCATCTCACTCACCCCGGCGTACAGTATAGTCTTTGTCCTCTACGAAATCGCGCGAAAAAGAGAGCGCGAAAAATCGGAAGTTTTTCACGCTCTCTCTTAACTAAAAAAATCCGTGGCTCTCTGTACTGCGCCGTTTTGCTTTTATGGCATTGCAGTGCAAAAGACCTTGCGCACTGAATTTGTCAGAAGATATAGGGTAAAATCATCGAAGCCAAAAAAGACAGTGCCATAACAGCCACAATAATAATGGCAATGATACGTGTGACCTTGCGGTTCATTTCTCTTCCTCCCCTTTGATCTTCTGCCAGTACTGAGCCGCAGCCTGCTCGGTCTTGTTATCGCCGCAGCGATAGTATTTTACGTCCTTTATGGCGTCGGGCAGATACTGCTGCGCCACCCAATGCCCAGGATAGTTGTGCGGGTACTTGTAGTTCTGATGATTGTCCATACCGACAGTGTCCGCGTGGACATTCTGAAGCTGACGGGGAATATCGCCCGTTCTGCCCGCTCTGACGTCTGCCCACGCTGCGTCTATGCCCTCTACCACGCTGTTTGACTTTGGCGCGGTCGCAAGAAGTATGGTTGCCTGTGCCAGCGGAAGCTGCGCTTCGGGAAGCCCCAGTTGCATCGCGGTGTCCACACATGCCTTGACTATCGCTATGGCCTGCGGATACGCAAGGCCCACGTCCTCACTTGCCGAGCAGAGAAGGCGGCGGCAAGGCGTAATAAGATCTCCCGCCTCCAAAAATCTCGCAAGATAGTGGAGCGCGGCGTCGGGATCACTGCCGCGGAGGGATTTCATCAGTGCGGAGGCACAGTCGTACATTGCGTCTCCGCCCTTGTCATAGCGCATCGCGCTCCTCTGCGCAAGCTGCTCGGCGTCGGCATTCGTAAGTCTCAGTTCGCCGTGTCTGACCTCTGCCGAGGCATAGAGAAGCTCGCAGGCGTTTATGCTTTTGCGCACATCTCCGCCGCAGTTGACAGCTATCCTCTCCGGTACGCCATCCTCCCACGAGAGCGGAAGCTCGCTGCGCTCCTTGAGTATCAAAAGCGCACGATTCACCGCCGGAAGCGTTTCCTCCGGAGTCACTGCCTTGAACTCAAAGACCGTAGAGCGGGACAAAAGGGCGCCATAGACGTAGAAATACGGGTTTTCCGTTGTAGAAGCGATCAGCGTCACAGAGCCGTTTTCCATAAACTCCAGAAGGCTCTGCTGCTGCTTTTTGTTAAAATACTGTATCTCATCCAGATACAGGAGTATACCGCCCGGCGCCATAAGCGTGCCGACGTCAGCGATTATCTCCTTGACGTCGGACAGCGACGCAGTCGTGGCGTTAAGCTTATGCAGCGTTTTATTTGTCCGTCCTGCGATAATGTTGGCAATCGTTGTCTTGCCCGTCCCGGAGGGACCGTAGAATATCATATTTGCGCTTGTACCCGAGTCAATCAGCCTGCGAAGCATCCCCCCGGGTCCAATTAAATGTCGCTGCCCTACGACCTCGTCGAGGCTCTGCGGGCGTATCTCGTCTGCAAGCGGTCTGTCCACGCCGCATCGCCCCCCCGTTACTCAGTATCAGTTGGTATAGTTGTCAAAATAACCCTGCACAAGCACAACAGGCGTTCCCTTGTCCCCGCTTCCGCTTGTGAGATCGCA
>JAFZQQ010000117.1 GCA_017620315.1 Oscillospiraceae bacterium
AGCGGCCTGAGCTGCTGCGGGAGATACACAAGGAGTACATTGCCGCGGGCTGCGAGGTCATCTACGCCAACACCTTCGGCGCAAACGCGCTCAAGCTTGCGCGGACGGGCGAGGACCCCTCACGCGTTATCGCCGCGGGCGTCACGGCGGCGAAGGAAGCCGCGGCGGGAACGGATGTAAAGGTCGCGCTGGATATCGGGCCTCTGGGCGAGCTTCTTGAGCCGCTCGGCACGCTGAGCTTCGAGCGCGCATACGAGCTTTTCCGCGAGGCCGCCGTCGCGGGCGAGAAGGCGGGCGCGGACATGGCGGTCATTGAGACGATGACCGATCTTTACGAGGCGAAGGCGGCGCTGCTCGCGGTGAAGGAGAATACCGCGCTCCCGGTGTTCGTAACCATGTCCTTTGAGGAAAACGGGCGCACCTTCACGGGCTGCACGGTCGCCTCGATGGCGCGGACGCTCACGGGCCTTGGCGCGAACGCGATCGGGCTCAACTGTTCGTTGGGACCGGACAAGCTCGCGCCGCTTCTCCGCGAGCTCTGCGAGAACACGCCCCTTCCCGTCATCGCCAAGCCGAATGCGGGGCTCCCCGATCCCATAGACGGACACTACGACATGGACGCGGAGACGTTCGCCGATACGCTCGCTCCGCTTCTCGACGCCGGCGTCGGGATCTTCGGCGGTTGCTGCGGCACCTCGCCGGAATTTCTGCGCGCGGTGGCGGAAAGGCTGGGCGGCCGCGCTGTCAAACCGCGCGCGTATCGGCCCGAAAGCTTTGTGTGCACACCCGTGCATCCGCTGCCGATCCGCGGCGTGCGCATCATCGGGGAGCGCATCAACCCGACCGGGAAAAAGCGCATACAGCAGGCGCTGCTGGAGGACGACCTCGACTATATCGAGAGCATCGCGATCTCGGAGGAAGACGCGGGCGCCGACATCCTGGACGTCAACGCGGGCTATCCCGGCGTGGACGAGGTCTCGCTGCTGCCGCGCATCGTCAAGCGGCTGCAGGGCGCGGTGTCGCTGCCGCTGCAGATCGATTCGTCGAACCCGGAGGCGATCGAGGCGGCGCTGCGCGTGTGCAGCGGCAAGGCGGCGGTCAACAGTGTGAACGGCGACGAGGCTTCGCTTTCGCGGCTGCTGCCGATCGTCAAAAAATACGACGCGAGCGTCGTCGGCCTGACGCTGGACAAGCGCGGCATACCGCAGACCGCGGAGGAGCGTTTTGCCATTGCGAAGCGGATTCTCGACGCGGCGCTCGCCTGCGGCATTGCGCGCGAGGACGTGTGGATCGACTGCCTGACGCTCACGGTCTCGGCGCAGCAGGAGCAGGCGTGCGAAACGCTCAAGGCTCTGCGTATGGTGCGCGAGGAGTTGGGGCTTCAGACCGTGTTGGGCGTTTCCAACATCTCGTTCGGGCTTCCGAATCGCCCGCTGGTGACGCAGACCTTTCTCATCGAGGCGCTCAGCGCGGGGCTTACGCTGCCGATCATCAATCCGAACCAGATCGAAATGACAGACGCCGTGGCTGCATTCCGCGTGCTCTCGGGCGAGGACGAGGCGTGCCGGGACTATGTGGAGCGCTTCGCGCAGTACGAGCCGCCGAAGGCCGCCGCGCCGTCGCAGAGCCGGAGCACGGGGAAAGAGCGCGCGCCGGAGACGACGCTCTCGCTGGATGAGGCGGTCGCGCGTGGACTTCGCGCAGAGGCGGCGTCGCTGGCCCGCGAGGCGCTTGCGAGCCGGACGGAGCTGGAGCTGGTCGACGGCTATCTGATCCCGGCTCTCGACCGTGTGGGCGAGGGCTATGAAAAGGGCACGGTGTTCCTGCCGCAGCTGCTCTCGGCGGCACAGGCGGCGCAGGCTGTGTTCGAGGTCATTCGCTCCTCGCTTGCCGAAAAGGGCGGCGAGAGCGTCAAGCGCGGCAGTCTCGCCATAGCGACCGTGCGCGGCGACGTACACGACATCGGCAAGAACATCGTCAAGACCGTGCTGGAAAACTACGGCTATGAGGTGCTCGACCTCGGGCGCGACGTCGCGCCCGAGACGATCGCGGAAGCTGTTAAGGGCAAGGGTCTGCGCCTTGTCGGGCTCTCTGCGCTGATGACGACGACCCTTCCGGCCATGGCGGAGACCGTCGCCCTGCTGAAAACGCTTCCCGAAGCGCCGGAGATCTTCGTCGGCGGCGCGGTGGTGACGCCGGAATACGCGAAGAAAATCGGCGCCGACTACTATGCGAAGGACGCGAGGGAAAGCGTGGAGATCGCGCGCAGGGTGTTTGGATAAGGCGAAGCCTTTGCCGACGACTTGAAAAGACGGCGCAGCCGGTTGGCTGCGCCGTCTTGGCTTTTTTCTGCTTTATCTCTGCCCCTTGTCGTAGGGGATGCCCTCCGCCTTGGGCGCGCGGGAGTTCTTCGAGGTGAACGCCAGCACGATCAGGGAGATGATGTAGGGCAGCATGTTGTAGACCGAGCCGGGGATATTGAGCGCGGTCAGGAACGGGAAGCCGAAGTACACGTTCGACAGCGCACGGAAAAGCCCGAACAGCAGCGCCGCGAGGGCAATGCGCGTGGGTTTCCACTGGCCGAAGATCATGACCGCCAGCGCAAGGAAGCCGAAGCCGGCGACGCCGTTTTCAAACTTCCACGCGGATACGCCCGCGAGGATGTAGCAGATGCCGCCGAGTCCGCCGTAAACGCCGGAGATCAGCACGCCTGCCCAGCGCATCTTATAAACGTTGATACCCACGCTGTCCGCCGCCTGGGGATGCTCGCCGCAAGCCATGAGGCGGAGCCCGAAGCGTGTCTTATAGAGCACGAAATAGGCGACGACGAGCATGACGATCGCAATGAGCATGAACCAGTTGAACTCGAAGCCGCCGATGTTCAAGAGGAACTTCTTCTTCGCCTCGACGTACTGTATCTCGGAGGAAACGTCGTCGGGGTTGGCGGCGGTGTTGATCGCCTTGACGAACACGGTCGCGGCGGCGACGCCGAGCATGTTCAGCGCCGTGCCGACGATGGTCTGGTCGGCTTTGAAGTTGATACAGGCGACGCCCAGAAGCGCCGAATAGACCACGCCGAAAAGGATGGCGCCGAGCAGCACGCACAGGATCAGCGGAAGCGCCGCCATGCTGCCGGGAAGCGTGCGCATCATCAGCGCGCCGCCAAGAGCGCCGATGACCATGATGCCCTCAAGCCCGAGGTTGATGACGCCGGAGTGCTCGGCAAAGCATCCGCCCAGCGCGACAAGCACGAGCACCGAGGCAAAGATCAGCGTGTATTGCACCAGAAGCAGCATTACTTGTCGCCCCCTTTCTCAGCCTTTGCATCCCGCGACTGTTCCTTCTCCATTTGTATCTGCTTTTCCTCGCGCTTTGCGATGCTCGTGTTCATCGCGTACTTGATAAACAGCACGAAGCCGCACAAATAGATGATAAGCGAGGAGATCAGGTCGGAGATCTGGGAGGAGTACATCGTCTTGTCGACGTAGGCGCCGCCGACGGTGATGTGCTGGATGAAGTAGGAGGCAAATATCGTGCCGATGGGATTCAGTCCGCCGAGGAACGCCGCGGCAATGCCGTTGAAGCCCATGCCCGGCACCGAGGACTGCGTGACCGACCACTGCTCGAAGTCGGTGAGGTAGAGGAAGGCTCCGCCCAACGCGGCCAGACAGCCGGAGATCGCGAGCGTGAGGATGATGTTGCGCTTCTCCGCCATGCCGGCGTACTTCGCGGCGTTCTTGTTGTTGCCGGTGGCACGCAGCTCATAGCCGAGCTTCGTCTTGTCCAGCAGTATCATGATGACGACCGCAAGCAAAATGGAAAGCGGGATGGCAACGGTCACGTTGCCGTTGTTGTTGAAGAACTTGCCGAGGCCGAGCGTCGGCAGCATCGCCTGCGGAGCGTCGGTCTTGAGATGAAGCGTATAGGGGCTTGTGGACTCCTTGACCCTCGCGAGCAGCATGTTCGTCGTGTAGAGGCCGATCCAGTTGAGCATGATGCCCGAAATGACCTCATTGACGTTGCAGTACGCCTTGAGAAGCCCCACCAGCGCGCCGTAGACCGCGCCGACGAATATCGCCAGCACCATGCAGCCAAACCAGCCCCAGTGGAGCTGCAGAGCGGCGTAGAGACAGGCGCAGGAGCCGACGACGTACTGGCCCGCGGTGCCGATGTTGAACAGGCCGACCTTGTAGGCAAACAGCACGCTCAGCGCGCACATCAGCAGCGGTGCGGTCTTGACCAGCGTGTTGCCGAAGTTCTTGACCTGAAGGTTTGCGCGCGAGTAGTTCCAGAAGTTCTTGACGACCGCGAGGATCGCCTCGCTCGCACCGCTGGGATTGATGAACAGAAGCACGACGTAGCCCAGCAGAAGTCCGAGCGCTATGCAAAGCAGCGAGGCGAGCAGAGACTGCACGGCGCTGTTTTTCAAAATATTCTTTTTCATGCGCTCACCTCGTCTCTCTTGGCGCCCGCCATGTAGAGTCCGAGCTCCTCCTGAGTGGTGGTCTTGGGGTCGAGCTCGCCGACTATTTCGCCCTCATACATCACGAGGATGCGGTCGGGCACGTCCATGACCTCGTCCAGCTCCAGACTTATGAGCAGCACCGCCTTGCCCGCGTCGCGCTGCTCGACAAGCTTTTTGTGCACGAACTCGATCGCGCCGACGTCAAGCCCGCGCGTGGGCTGCACCGCGACGAGAAGATCCGGGTTCTTGTCGACCTCGCGCGCGATGATCGCCTTCTGCTGGTTGCCACCGGACATTGCGCGCGCCTTCGTGATGGCGCCCTGTCCGGAGCGCACGTCGTACTGGTCGATCAGGCGCTCGGCGTACTTGCGTATGTTGTCGCGCCGCAAAAAGCCCGCGCCGTTGGTGAATTCAGGCTCGAAATAGCGCTGGAGCACAAGGTTGTCCTCAAGCGTATAGTCCAGCACAAGGCCGTGCTTGTGCCTGTCCTCGGGGATATGGCTCATGCCGGACACGCTGCGCTCGCGGATGGTGGCGTGCGTGATGTCCTTCCCCGCGAGTTTGATCGAGCCCTGCGTCACCGGCTCAAGGCCCGTGAGCCCGTAGACAAACTCCGACTGGCCGTTGCCGTCGATGCCCGCGATGCAGACGATCTCGCCGCGGCGAACCTTGAGCGAAACGTCATGCACGGCGTCCTTTTTATGCACCTTTGAGGCGACGGACATATGCTCGATGTCCAGCACCACGTCGCCGGGCTTCGACTCGCCCTTCTCCACGTGGAAGTTGACGTTGCGCCCGACCATCATCGCCGAAAGCTCCTCCGGAGAGGACTTCGCGGTCTCCACTGTGCCGACGTACTTGCCCTTGCGCAGCACCGTGCAGCGGTCCGCGACCGCCATGATCTCGGCGAGCTTGTGGGAGATGAAGAGGATGCTCTTGCCCTCGGCGGCAAGATTCTTCATGATCTTCATCAGCTCCTCGATCTCCTGCGGCGTCAGCACCGCGGTAGGCTCGTCGAAGATGAGGATCTCGTTATCGCGGTAGAGCATCTTGAGGATCTCGGTGCGCTGCTGCATACCGACGGTGATATCCGATATGACAGCGTCCGGGTCGACCTGCAGACCGTAACGGTCTGACAGCTCCACGACCTTCTTGCGCGCCTCCTGCTTTTGCAGAACGCCCATCTTGTCCGTCGGCTCAACGCCGAGGATGATGTTGTCAAGCACGCTGAAGCATTCAACAAGCTTGAAATGCTGGTGTACCATTCCGATGCCGAGTGCGTTGGCATCGTTGGGGTCCTTGATCTGGACCTCCTTGCCGTCCTTCTTGATGACGCCCTCCTCCGCCTGATAGAGTCCGAACAACACACTCATCAGCGTGGATTTGCCTGCGCCGTTCTCACCGAGCAGCGCGTGGATCTCGCCGCGCTTCAGCTGAAGCGTGATATTGTCGTTGGCGATGATGCCGGGGAAGCGTTTCGTGATGTTCAGCATCTCGATCGCATACGGCGTTTCCAAGTTGACTCCCCCCTTTTTTGTCTGCGGTTCTTGCCGGTCTTTTGGGATAAATTCCACTAAATCATATTATATAACATATTCATAAATAAATCAAAGAAAACTTGCAGCGCGCGCATAATTTTGTGAAAGCAGTCAAAACGGAAAAGACCGCCCCCGCGGATTTTTCCGCGGGGGCGGCGAATAGGCTTTTATACCTGTTTGACCGGGCTCAATTACTTGATGTTGCCGAGATCGGTGACGGTGATGACGTTGGCGAAGTCGGCAGCGTTCTTGGTGATGTCGTTGGAGACGGTGATCTTGCCGGAGTACATATCGCTGACAAGAGCCTTGTAGTCATCCTGGGAGAAGGTGCTGCTCCACTGGGTGCTCTTCATCGGGATCTGGACGTAGTTGGACTCGGGGTCGGCGGAGACCAGACCCAGAGTGTCAACGAGACCGCCCTTGAAGGAACCGTCCTTGACGGCGGTGAGCAGGGTGTTGACGGTGGCGGCGAGGCCCTTCATGGCGGAGGTGACCGTCATGCCGGTGCCGTACTGGCCGTCGATGATGCCCGCCTGGTCGACGTCGACGCCGATGACCTTGCCGCTGACCTTGGCGGCAGCCTCGCCGGCAGAGGTGAAGATACCACCGCCGCAGGCGAACACGACCTGAGTGCCGTCGTTGTACCAGGTGTCCATGGCAGCGGTGATGTCGCCGTCGCCGTAGAACTGGTTGCCGTAAGCATACTTGACGCTGACATCGGTCTTGCCGTCGGCCTTCGCAGCGGCGTCAACGCCCTGCACGAAGCCATAGCCGTAACGAACGACAGCAGGGACTGCCATG
>JAFZQQ010000118.1 GCA_017620315.1 Oscillospiraceae bacterium
TCACGGCAGTCATCAATTTTAGGATGTCCCCGCATTCCTCATTCCCCCTTTTTGATTTATCGGATATCCGTTTATTAAGCCAACTTCAAAATAGCACATATTTTTGTTGTTGTCAATATATTGGATATCCAATAATTATTTTTTTGGAGAACAACATGAGTATCTTTTCATCCCTTTTCCGCTCCCGCGACAAGCCCGTCAACCGCACTGCTGGGAGCGGGTACAGCTTTTTTCTCGGCGGGACGACCGCCGGAAAGACCGTGACGGAGCGTTCCGCCATGCAGATGACCGCCGTGTACTCCTGCGTCCGCATCCTGGCGGAGGCCATCGCCGGTCTGCCGCTGCACCTCTACCGATACACCGGCGACGGCGGCAAGGAGAAGGCCATAGACCACCCGCTGTATCTTCTTCTCCATGATGAGCCGAACCCGGAGATGAGCTCGTTCGTCTTCCGGGAAACGCTCATGACGCACCTGCTCCTGTGGGGCAACGCCTACGCGCAGATCATCCGCAACGGCAAGGGCGAGGTCGTGGCGCTGTATCCGCTGATGCCGAACAAGATGTCGGTCGACCGCGACGAGCACGGACAGCTCTACTACACCTACCAGCGCAGCACGGACGAAGCCCCGACGATGGAGGGCACGACCGTCATTCTCCGTCCCCCGGACGTCCTGCACATCCCCGGCCTCGGCTTTGACGGTCTGGTGGGCTACAGTCCCATCGCCATGGCGAAGAACGCCATCGGGCTCGCCATCGCGACGGAGGAGTACGGCGCGAAGTTCTTCGCCAACGGCGCGGCTCCCTCCGGCGTGCTGGAGCATCCCGGCACGATCAAGGACCCCGCGCGTGTGCGCGAGGCGTGGCAGAGCCAGTTCGGAGGCAGCGCCAACAGCGGCAAGGTCGCCGTGCTGGAGGAGGGCATGAAATACACGCCCATCTCCATCTCGCCGGAGCAGGCGCAGTTCCTCGAAACCCGCAAATTCCAAATCAATGAGATCGCTCGAATTTTCCGAGTCCCGCCGCACATGGTGGGCGACCTGGAAAAGTCGAGCTTTTCCAATATCGAGCAGCAGTCGCTGGAGTTCGTGAAATACACGCTGGACCCGTGGGTCGTGCGCTGGGAGCAGTCGATACAGCGCAGGCTCTTAACGCCTGACGAGAAGCGCGGCTATTTCGTGAAGTTCAACCTTGAGGGACTGCTCCGCGGCGACTACGCGAGCCGCATGAACGGCTACGCCACCGCGCGGCAGAACGGCTGGATGTCCGCGAACGACATCCGCGAGCTGGAGAACCTTGACCGCATCCCCGCGGAGGAGGGCGGAGACCTCTATCTCATCAACGGCAATATGCTCCCGATGGCGGACGCGGGCGCTTTTGCGAATACCACTATCGAAAAGGAGGACAAACACTCTGATGAAACCGCAGACGAGGAAGTTCTGGAAGTGGACGAATCAGTCGGACGCAGAGCCGGACGCGGGCCGCGTGCTTGAACTGAACGGCACCATCGCGGAGGAGAGCTGGTTTGACGACGACGTCACGCCGCGCATGTTCCGCGACGAGCTGTTCTCGGGCAGCGGGCCGGTCACAGTCTGGATCAACTCTCCCGGCGGCGACTGCGTGGCCGCGAGCCAGATCTATTCCATGCTCATGGACTACAAAGACGACGTTACCGTCAAGATCGACGGCATCGCGGCGTCGGCGGCGTCGGTCATCGCGATGGCCGGCACGACTGTTCTGATGGCGCCCACGGCGCTGATGATGATTCACAACCCCATGACGCTGGCTTTCGGCGACAGCGAGGATATGCAGAAGGCGATCGATATGCTCGCCGAGGTCAAGGAGAGCATTATCAACGCCTATGAGATCAAGACAAGCCTCTCCCGCGCCAAGCTCTCGCGCCTTATGGACGCGGAGACCTGGATGAACGCGAACAAGGCGGTCGAGCTGGGCTTTGCCGACGACCTTCTCACCGACGAGAAGCGCGGCGGGAACGCGGAAGCGTACGCCTTCTCCGGACGCGCAGCGCAAAACGCCCTGCTGAACAAGCTGACCGCGAAAGCGAGGCCCAAACCCGAACCCGCTCCGGCACCGCAGCCGGAAACCACACACGGCCGTTCCGTCACTGAGCTGATGGAGCGGCTGAATCTTTTGAACAATTAAGGAGGAAACAGATCATGACAATTATCGAACTTCGCAACAAGCGCGCGCAGAAGCTCGCCGCGGCAAGGGCTTTTCTTGAGTCCAGCCGCAACGCCGAGGGCTTCCTGTCCGAGGAGGACGACGCCGCCTACACCCGCATGGAGCAGGAGATCACGAACCTTGGCACGGAGATCGCGCGCATGGAGCGTCTGGAGTCTCTGGACGCCGAGCTCTCCAGACCCGTCAGCACGCCCATCACCGAGAAGCCCAGCGCCGCGCCCAGGGCGGACGCCAAAACCGGGCGCGCCTCAGATGCCTACAGGCAGGCGTTCTGGAACGTAACGCGACACAAGGACTCCATGACCCCGGAGATGCTGAATACCCTGCGCGAGGGCGCGGACACCGAGGGCGGGTACCTCGTCCCGGACGAATTTGAGCACACGCTTGTCCAGGCGCTGAACGAGAGCACCGTTATCCGCGCGAACGCGCACGTGATCACAACGTCCTCGGGCCTGCACAAGATCCCCGTCGTCGCCTCCCACGGCTCCGCCGCGTGGATCGACGAGGGCGGCGCGTACACCGAGAGCGACGAGGCGTTCGGCCAGGTGCAGCTCGACGCGCACAAGGTCGGCACCGTTATCAAGGTGTCCGAGGAGCTTCTGAACGATTCCGCCTTCGATCTTGAGGGCTATATCCGCTCCGAGTTCGTCCGCCGCGTTGGCGACAAGGAGGAAGAGGCGTTCCTCACCGGCAACGGCGCGAGCAAGCCCACAGGCATCCTCAACGCCACGGGCGGCGGCGAGGTCGGCGTCACGACCGCGAGCGCGACCGCCATCACCGCGGACGAGCTTATCGACCTCTACTTCAGCCTCAAGGCGCCGTACCGCAAGAAGGCGGTCTGGATTCTGAACGATTCCACCATCAAGCTCATCCGCAAGCTCAAGGACGGCAACGGCCAGTACCTGTGGCAGCCCGCGCTCCGCGAAGGAGACGTTCCCACGATCCTCGGCAGACCGTACCACACCTCCGCGTACATGCCCGAAGCGGCGGCGTCCGCCAAGTCCGTCATCTTCGGCGACCTGAACTATTACTGGATCGGCGACCGTCAGGGCGTCACGTTCAAGCGCCTCAACGAGCTGTATGCCGGAAACGGTCAGGTCGGCTTCCTCGCGTCCAAGCGTCTGGACGGCAAGACCGTCCTGCCGGAGGCGATCAAGGTCCTCCAGCAGAAGGTCGCGTAAGGGGGGCGGCGCCATGGATTTCAACGCGAAGAACTACACAGAGCCGGGCGGCGAGCGCACGGTGATTGGCGGCGAGCTGGTCATTGAACCGGGCGCGAAGCTGACCGCGCTCCCCGGCTCCGCTGTCGAGGGGCTTGGCGGAGGCGGCGCAGCGTCGTCCGCAGCGAACCAGCCCGCAAGCACCGCGAGCACGGTCGCCACGCTTCGGGAGGACTTCAACGCCCTCCTCGCAAAGCTCAAGGCGGCGGGGCTTATGACAGCCGACGGCGCGGGCGAGTGAACGTATTTCGGGGACTCGGCGACAGAGCTTCGCCGGGTCCCCTCTGTGTGAGGTGTGTGCCATGACGGTATCTCTGGATGAGGTAAAAACCTATCTCCGCATCGATTACCCGGACGACGATGAGCTGCTTGTTGGGCTGATCTCGTCCGCACAGGAGCTGTGCGCGAGCGTCGCGAGGCTCCCGACAGAGAAGTTCCTCTCTCTGGAGAGCGCGGAGGCGAGGCTCGCCGTGCTGTACGCGGCGGCATATCTGAACGAGCACCGCGAGGAGGCGGACCATCACGCGCTTACGCTCACGCTGCGCGCGCTGCTGTCCGGGATTCGGGAGGCGGGCTTCTGATGAACGTTGCGCTTTTGAACGTCCGCGTCACGATCCAGAAACACACCGTGACGGTCGACGCTGTCGGCAATCATACCAACGGCTGGGAGGATTATTATACCTGCCGCGCGACGGTCAGCGGCGAGAACACCAGCTCAAAGGGCGGAGAGGCCGCGGAAGCCGGTACCATCGCGGATCACGGCGGCGCGGATTTCACCGTCCGCTGGTGCGGAAAGCTGAACGCGCTGACGACCGAAGGCTTCCGCGTCCTGTTCGGCGGCGAGGCCTACAACATCATCGGCCTCGACCACATGAGCTACAAACGCAAAGCGGTGAAGCTCCGCTGCAGGAAAGAGAGGCGCTGACCATGAGCGAAAAGATACACGCCGGACAGCTCGCGTCCGCGATCATGGAGGGGCTGGAGGAGTACGCGGAGCTTGCCGTCTCGGATATGAAGGAGTCGGTCAGAAAAGCCGCGAACGGAGTGAAGTCGGAAATAGCCTCCACAGCGCCGAGGCACACCGGCAAGTACGCGAAGAGCTGGACCGCGGCGGTCACAAAGGAGAACGCCAACGCTCTGACCATGACGGTGCATTCCAAAAACCGCTACCAGCTCGCGCACCTTCTGGAACACGGTCACGCGAAACGCGGGGGCGGACGTGTCGCGGCACAGCCGCACATCGCCGCCGCGGAGGAGAAGGGAGCGGCGGAGCTGGAGCGCGAGATAGAAAGGAAGCTGTCGCATGGATGAGGCCTTGCGCGTGCTGGCGGAGATCGGCCTCCCCTTCGCGTACCACCACTTCGCGGAGGGCGAGTCGCCTGCCCCGCCGTTTATCTGCTATCTGACGCCGGAGAGCGACAACTTCGCCGCCGACGGCAGGGTCTACCACAGGCTCGGCGCTTTCCACATCGAGCTTTACTCCGACCGCAAGGATCCGGAGCTTGAGACACGCGTGGAAGCCGCGCTGGATGCCCGCGGCGTTTTCTATAACAAGACGGAAACCTGGATCGAGAGCGAAAAGCTCTACGAGGTTTTGTATCAGTTTGAACTGGAGGTATGAGCTATGCCCGAAAACAAAGTAAAATACAATCTGAAAAACGCGCACTACGCGCTCCTGACGCCCTCCGTCACCGGCTTCGGCGTGTTCGCGAAGCCCGTGCCGCTTCCCGGCGCGGTTTCGCTCTCGCTCAAGGCGAACGGCGAGCCGGAGAACTTCTTTGCCGACGGTATCGCGTACTACGTGATAAACAACAACATGGGCTACGACGGCGATCTGGAGCTCGCGCTGATCCCGGAGTCCTTCCGCACGGACGTGCTCCATGAAACGCTCGACAGCAACGGCGTCCTGATCGAGTCCAGCGACGCGCAGACCGCGCCGTTCGCCCTGCTCTTTGAGTTCGACGGCGACCAGAAGCACATCCGGCACGTGCTCTACAACTGCTCCGCGTCCCGCCCTGCCATCGAGGGTCAGACGAACGAGGAGAAGCGTCAGGTGCAGACGGAGAAGATCACGCTGAAGTCCACGCCGCTTTCCAATGGCGTTGTCAAGGCAAAGACCGGCAACATCACCGACGCCGCGACTTACAGCGGCTGGTACGACGACGTGTATATCCCGAACGTCGAGGCGGGAACCGCGACGGGTGAAGGAGGCGAAGGCTGATGGGTATCGTGAAGACCCTTGAGATTGACGGCAGACCTGTCGTGTTCCGCGCCTCCGCCGCGATCCCCCGGCTCTATCGCATTCGCTTTCACCGTGATATCTACCGCGACCTCCGCGCTCTGGAGAAGGCGGTGGACGAAAACAGCGAAAAGGCGTCGGGCCTTGACACCTTCTCGCTGGAGCTGTTTGAGAACATTGCCTATATCATGGCGAAGCACGCCGACCCCTCAATCCCCGACACCCCGGAGGACTGGCTGGATCAGTTCGGCACGTTCTCCATCTATCATGTGCTCCCGCAGATCATCGAGCTGTGGGGGCTGAACACGCGGACGGATGTGGAGGCTAAAAAAAACTTCGCCAGACGGAACGGGAGATGACCACTCCGCTGTTTCTGCTCCGCTGCGTACAGATCGGCCTGTCCATCCGAGACCTTGGTCTTCTGACCATCGGCATGGTCAACGATATGTACGCGGAGAGCAGGAACGACGAGTGCCACTACGCCGAGATAGCGTCGCAGGAAGATTTTGACAGGTTCTAAGTCTTGAAAAACAGAGTCCTTTCAGGTATACTCTGCTTGAGGTTATAATTTGCTTTGTGGGGTTATGAAATGGGACTTTGGGAGATCATCAAGGGAGAGCAGCCTGGCTTAATCAATTCTATCTTACACTATGAGAACCGTGGACAGTTTGGAGAATACTCCACCGAGTTCGCTCTGACCAACAACAATCTGGACGGCGATTTTGTTGTTCTGAAGAATCTCTATATCCCATCGGCCGGAAAAACAACCGAGATTGATCTGCTGATGCTCCACGAAAGAGGAATATTCGTTTTTGAGAGTAAAAACTACAGCGGCTGGATCTTTGGAAGCGCGGATCAGCTTCAATGGACGCAGTCTCTGCAAGGCGGTCAAAAGAACCATTTTTATAACCCCATCCGACAAAACCAGACGCACATCAAAGCGCTGGCGCAGTACTTGGGGTTGCCAGTGGAGGCGTTCACATCTTACATTGTCTTTTCTGAGAGATGTGATCTGAAGAAAGTACCGGAAGACACGAAAGCTGTTGTTATTTGCAGAAGACCCAAAATGCTGAAGCACCTTAGGTATATGCTCTCTGCCATGCCCGTGAAATATTCTCACGCTGATATTGTTGCAATGGCGGGAAAGCTGAAGGCGCTGACTGAGGTATCGGCGGAAGTCAAGCATCAGCACATAGAAGATATCAACACAAAGTGTCCGTTTTGCGGCAGCACACTGGTACTCCGAAACGGGAAATATGGTGCATTTTGGGGATGCAGTTCCTATCCGAAATGTCATTTCACGCGGAAAGTTGAATAGTAACCACTTGGTTCACAGGCATCAGTCATAACGGCTGGTGCCTGTTTTGTAAACAAGATGCAGAAACGGTATGCACAATTACTCCGAGGCAGTGTCTCGGGAGGACTATGACAGGTTCTGCCTGATTATTTATTCGGATACTCAGGACGCTGTGAAATGTACTCCCGAAATCTTCTGAAGCATCTCATATGATCTTTGAGATACGTTTCTTTCGCGCA
>JAFZQQ010000119.1 GCA_017620315.1 Oscillospiraceae bacterium
AAACAGCGGATCGTGCGCTGCGAGTGCTGCTTCGGTTATTTTATTCCGAAGACGAGCCGACCGACGATCTACTGTGACCGAGTCTTTGACGGGAAGCGATGCAAGGACGCAGGCCCGGGTCTTAAGTATCTGGCGGCGCTGGACCGGGACACGGCGCTGCGCATTTATGACACGCTGCGGCACAGGCGCGCGGCGGAGTACAACGCTTACATGGACCAGCACGCCGGCGTGGACGCCAAAGCCGAGCGCGCGTATATGGACGAGTATGAGGCGTGGAGCACGGCGGCGAGCGCCGCGCGGGAAGCGTATCTGGAGCGGGAGATCGACGCGTCAGAGTTCCTGCGGCGCATCGGGTACGACGGCGAGGCGGAGCCCACTGCATCGGAGGAGCAGGGCAAGAGCGAGTGGCGCGAGCGCGTGGAGCGCAGCATAGACTTTGACCCGTGGCTGGAGTATCACGGGATGATGACGCTCGATCTGACCGCGGAGGTCCCGTCGTGGGAGATCACGTCCGCAGAGGAGCAGGCGCGGGAGGCACAGGGCGAGCACCGCAGCCTGCGGGAGAAATACGGAAAAGAATAAACCTCGGCGGGGTTGACGATTGGTTCGCCAGCCCCGCCGGGGTATCTTTGTCTACAGATGGGTTAGTTTTTCTCTCTGCTTTTATGCTTTCTTCAAAAATCCCTGCTGGAACGCGCCGGGGAACTGGAACTTTTTCTCCACCCCGTCGAACGTCACATAGATATAGATGCTGTCTATTTTGCTGACTGTTCCTTTGCCAAATGCTTTGTGCCGCACCGCAGTCCCAGCCTTGACGCCGGAGACATCGACGGCGGGGGTTTCTACTTTCTTCACTGCCGCGGGTGCGGGCGGCACATAAGACGGACGATAGGTCGGCGTTGGGATAGGTGTTTTCGGCGCTGCGGCAAGGGATGCCCTTGCTTTTTCTTTCTGCTTTGGAACTGGAACGGGCTTGATCTCATCCTCGTCATCGTCCTCCGACGCGTCAGCAAAAACAGGTGTGTCGGGAACGTCGTCGGCACTCGGCGCCGCCGCTTCCATTGATGCGGCGAGCAGACCTGCCATTTGGTCATAGTCCGCGCGGGAAACGACTGTGCTATACAGGCCGATGCCTTCCCCAGCATGGCGGTCGACTCCCGTGTAGCTCAGGCTCGCGTCCTCGTATCGCTTGAACTTATAGACGGCGTCGTTCATCAGCGCCTCGTTGAATACGTTCAGCGACACCAGCAGCTCGAAGTCTTTTACATCAAGACCAGTGACCTTCTTGAACAGCTCCGGCTCCAGCTGTGTGATAACGTCCTTTAAGCTGTACTCGCGATAGTCGGTCAGATACATGAACACCGGGACGCGTGTGGCAAATTTGATCAGCTTTTCCTGTATCAGTTTGCGCTTGGATTTGTATTCCTTTTCCTCCTCGGACAGCTCCTTTTTCTGCTTTGGAGTCAGCTCCTCGGTTTCCTTCTTTGCTTTCTTGACGGATTCGGATTTGTTGATGATCGTTTGGATATCCTCGTTCAAGCTGCGGAAGCCTTCGATGCGCATCAGTGCGTCCATCGCGTCCTGATTGGCGAGCAGGCGGGAAAGCGTTTCGTTGTCCACGTTCACCAACAGCGCGGACTCCCATCGCTTGGCGAGCAGCGTCGCGGATGTACCAGCCATTGCAATATCCAGGATCTCCGCCGCGTTGACCTGCCGCATGGCGCTACCGTCATAGGCAAGTACCGGCAGGAAATTGATAAACTCTCCGACCTTCTTTTCCGGGTTGCTCTCCGTCACATTCAGTCGGCAGCTATAATCGGAGATCTGCTTCAGCGCGCGATCCAGCGCAAAGTCGAACACATAGCACTCGCGTTTGACGATCTCCCGCTTGCCACTGTCATTGGTGATCTCCCACGGGCTTTGCACACGGAAAGCCGCTTGGAAATATGTCTCCGGGCTGGTCAGGTTGCGGAGCATAAAGATACCTGTCCACGGCTTGATGGTGACGCCCGTGGTCAGCTTGCCGCAGGAGAGCGTGATCGTCTTTGTCGTCAGCGGATCGCCCATCGAACGGCGCACTGGCTCCAGTGCCTTGACGCCGATGCCCGCCTCTGCTCCGGCGCAGACAATGACTTCGTAATCGTGGTAAAACGTGTTTTGATTTAACGCCAGCAGATTCGCCATCGCATAGCACGAGGCTATATTGGGCAGGAACCAAAGCGTATGGCTCAACACGTTCAAGAGCCGCGTGTCGGAGAACGGCATCGGCGGTTTTTGCGCGCCGAGCTTCAATTCATCCACTGTCGTTTCAAGGTATGAGCCTCGGATCAGGTCGAGCCATTTTTGTACATAGTCCTCGTAGACGAAATGGGCGTCCGAGCCTTTTCCCTCGGCGGAGAAGAAGACGTTGAGGTCGAACTCGTTGAATTCCCCCTGCTTGGCAATCTGCTGGATGCTGTCGGGTATCTTATAGGTCAGCATGACCATCCTCGGCAGAGCGGCATAGGGATTGTCCTCGCCTACCCACGCAGCTTTCGCCCGCTGCTCATCGGAATATGTCCAGTTATAGATCTGCTCCTCGATGAACTCGCCGGAGTTGAGCGCGCGGAACGGCGTGCCGGACAGATAAAGGTAGTACGATGTGGTGATCGGCAGCCATGTTTCATCATAGGCGTTGCCGCGGTCGTACTTGCTCAGATCCTCCTCATAGGTGTCCTCGTCCTGCTCAAACAGCTTCTTCGCACTGTCCTTCCACGCGCCGAAATGATATTCGTCGAAAATGACCAGATCCCAGTTGGTCGTATGTACCCACTCATTGTTTGCCTTGATGCCGCCGGTTGCCTTGTTTACACCGAGAAAGTCCTGAAACGAGCCAAAGCATACGATGGGCTTGTCATTATCCGCCCGCTGATATTGTGCATCCAATGTATTTTGAAGATTGCTCGCGTCGCGGGAGATGAACTGCCAGCCCTCAAAGTCCACGTGTGTCATCAAATCCTCGCGCCATGCCGTCTGCACGGCGGGCTTGAATGTGAGGATCAGGATTCTGCTGAAGCCCATCTTCTTTGCCAGTTGGTAGGATGCAAAGGTCTTGCCAAAACGCATTTTGGCGTTCCACAGGAACTTCGGCGTTCGCGTGGAGCCTTCCTCGTAGGCCGAGCGATAGTAGGCCATCGTGCGGTTGACCGCTTCCTCCTGCTCCGGGCGCATGGCAAAGGTCTGCGTCCGATTTTCCTTATTCTCTGTCCGATTGCGCACGGCGACGATGGCGGCGCGCACATCGTCCACGCTGCATTTGAACCACTCGCCGCCCATGCCGTCGATCTGCTTTTGCCGCAGCATCCGATGAACGTCGTGGTCGGTAAATGAACCGCCGTCCGGGTACATGGCGCTTTCCCGCAGAACGATGCGATAAGGGATGCTGCCATCCGGGCGCTTGGTCGGATACTGCTGCGCCACGCGCCGGTCTACGTCCACAGAGGTATAGCCCACCTTGAGCAGCCCGCGATACTGCGGGTTGGTGTCCTCGTAGGCGTAGATCATCGGATGGGAGTCCGGGCGCTGGGGGAAGAAATCAGTCTCTTGCATATAAATCACCAAAAACGCTTGTACGGTCGATTGTTTCAAGATGATTTCTCTGTTCTTTCTTTAAGCCAGTTAAGCTGTTTTTCTCGCATACTCTTTACATCTTGACAAACAGAAGAAACTTTCGCCGTACCGTCAATTATACTTGAAGAATATATTTTAACTTGCGTAGAGTACTGCAAAAACTGTTCTTGAAGTGCTAAATAGCTTTGTTCAAGCAAATGATCTCTTTCCGAGAATTCATCAGTATTTCCGTTGTTGCTTGATAGATTGTTGAACAGTTCTTTCGTTAAATAGTCTTTTAGGAGAGCTGAGTAGCGATCTGCCGCTTTTAGCAAATCGTATTTCCCTTGAAAGCAATAGTAATCGTTGGTCAAAAATATTAAAAAATCAGAAAGCTCCAATGCAATTCGATTATAATTGCTCGACTCAACTGCAATGAATTGTGCATCAAGCTTTGAGCTGACAATCTTCAATGCCTCCATATTTGCCCAAGAGTAGTTGTATTCACAGAACAAGTGATAATACTTCTGAAGTTTGTTGGAATAGCTTTCAAACGCCTCGTAATAATGGTTTCGCATCAGATTTTCATTTTGAAGGGCGTTTGTTTCCCTAATACTTTCCAAGATAATTTGCTGTTCTTTAAGAACTTTATCATTTGCTATACTATATGTTTTTGCCTGCCACAGAGTCAGTGCTCCTATACTTGCTGTAGCCAAAAAACCAACCCAACCACTGATTGCAGTAAAACGATCCCTTTCTCCAGCAGCTAAAAGGTTCCATACAAACAGCGCTATGATGAGCACAAAAATGAAAATAAGTAAAATGATCTTTAATATTCGATTTGCTTTAGACATTCGTTTTCCCCCTCACTCCATCGGTTTTATCATATTTTCGATAAAAGCGATCTCTTCATCGCTCAATCCATATTTTACATACAGATCGGCGTCGGTGCAAGGGGTGGTGAAGTCTTGGACAGGAACAAATGAGAAACAATTCTTTGTGATGTGCTGTGAAACTGCAATCTGTGCAATGAGAAAACGGGCAAACCTTGTCTTTAAATAACTTGACAAGTTTTTGGCTTCTTTTTCCGTATTAAACCAGCCAGCAAGAAGATATGTTTCGGTACAAATGCTTTTGGGTGGCAAGATTTCCATTGTAGACAGAACCCTAAATTGGCCGCTCTTATCTGGTTGCCCCGCGTGTTCAGCACTCAAATAGGAAATCATGACTTTCCATTTATCTATGTACTCAGTACCAACCGAAACAGCCGACCGTGCATATGGGCCGGTTCCTTTGTTGTAGCGGAGAGTCAAGTCACCGTAGCTCATCGGGAGGACATTGGTAGCAAGGCCAAACGGTTTTCTCGTGGTGACCATTGTATCCATTGTGCGCTCGTGCAACGCAACGACCTTTGAAATAATGGTATCTGCGACAGGGTACCGAATGAAGGTCTGATACTCATTCAGTGCTTTATCTATCGTTACACTGTTCCCGCTAAAGTTGTTGGTATAGGTGCAAATACCGGGATTGTCTCGATCCCACAGGAAATAGCAGATTCCTCCCGCAATATCCACGCCCGGAAACAGCTCTGTCGAATCTGTGTAATCCACAAGACGGCGAATGTGTTTGTCATTCAGCATATTTGCTCGGAACTCATCCAGCCCTTTTCCGCCGGAGTACCATCGAGCTGGAATAATCATGGTCATATAACGCGGCTTTAGCTTCTTTGCCTGCTCAACAAACATATGGTAAAGAGGTCTGGCGCTTGCGCCATTTCCACCGTCGCTCAACTGATACGGCGGATTGCCGATGATGACATCAAATTTCATCTTCCAGATTTCCTCCGGCCTTGTGGTATGAATCATTTCGTAGGCGTGACTTTCCATGCCCTCGCGCTTTGCGCCGCCGTACTCTTTTTCGGAAGCGCCGCAAAACAGGCATTTGCCGTCCTTCCAGCGATGCTGGATGTTCTTGAAACGGATATTGCCCTGCACGTCGTCAAAAAGGGATACGGAGTAAATGGAGTTAGGATACTTGGAGCAATAAACGCTACGGCGCGCCAGCAGGCTGGTCAATTCGGTGATGGCAATGCCGAACAACTGCTTGTGGAAGATGTGGTCGATACGCTCCTGGCGATCCGGGATCACATCCTCCAGGCCAACCAGCAGCCGCTTGGCGATCTCGCGCAGAAACACGCCGGACTTCGTGGCAGGATCAAGGAAGGTCGTG
>JAFZQQ010000120.1 GCA_017620315.1 Oscillospiraceae bacterium
AAGCGACTGGACGTCGGCAAGGTCATCGCCCATGAGCGCGATATAAGCGGTGGGCAGCATGTCGCTGACGTTCACGTTCATAATGACCGGCTTGGTGCAGTCCTCCGGGAGAGTGAGCGCGTCCATCTTCTCGCGCAGCTTCGTTGCCGCTATATCGACGTTGGTGCCGTCGGTATAGCTTATCTGGATCGTGGTCAGGCTGTCCGCCGAGGATGAGTTTATCGAGTCCACGCCGGGAACCGACATGACCGCGGATTCAAGAGGGCGCGTTACAAGCTGTTCCATATCCTCCGGCGCGGCGCCGTTGTAGTAGCAGTAGACGTACGCCGCGGGATACTCCATATTCGGCAGCAGTGCGAGCTGCAGCTCACGGAGATAAACGACGCCGAAGATGGAGACGATGATGAACGCGAGAACCGTCGTTACCTTATGCTTGATGCAAAACCCCGCAATTCCTCCCATGGCTCACCCTCCGACCACACGGACGGCGTCGCCGTCGGAGAGGTACTGCTGGCCGACAATGACGACCTGCTGCCCGGGCGTGAGACCGGAGCTTACCTCGGTCACGCCGTCGCCGTTGAGTCCGGTCGTGATGGCGACGCGGCGCGCCGCGCCGTTCTCCACGACGAAAACATACTGCTCGCCGTTGGAGGTCAGAACAGCCTCGGAGGGTATGGTCACCGTGCCGGAAGAGGTGTTCGTATAGAAGGTCACATCGGCGAACATACCGGAGATAAGGCCGCTGACGCCGGCCGGGACGCCGATCGTCACGGAATAGAGCCGGGTCTGCAGATTGGCGGTCTGATCCACCGTGCGAATGACGCCTGTGAACTCAGCCGAGGCTGCGGCGACGCTGACAAGCGCGGAGTCGCCGACGTGCAGCCTGGGCAAAAGCGCCTCAGAGACATAGGCGGTTATCTTCATCTGGTCCGGGTTGCTGATGACCGCGACGGGATAGCCCGCGGAAACATAGCTGCCCTCGGTGGCGGTAAGCGTGGAGATGATCCCGCTTGCCGGCGAGAGCACATTGCCGTCGGCGTCCGCATCGTCCATTACCATCTCCAGCTGCTCAAGATTGGAGCGATAGCTTTCCATGCCCGCCTGAAGCTGCGAGAGCGTGGAATCGCGCTGCGCCTTGGTGGACAGCACCTGCAGCTTCAGACCCTCAAGTTCTGTCTTCATGCCGTCAAGCTCTACCTTCGCGCTGTCAAGCTCCATTTTTGCGCCGTCCACCTCGAGCTTGGCGGTGTCGATCTCCAGCTGTGAAGCCGCTCCGATCGCAAAGAGCGCCTGAGTGTCCGCGAGGTTCTTTTCCCGCAGCGCGAGCGTGCGTTCGGTCAGAGCGATCGAGTCCTCGCGAAGAGCCATCGCCTTTTCGTACTGCTCGATCTGGGAGTTGAGCATGTCTATCTGCCTGGCGAAGAGCTCCTTCTGCTGACTGTAGCTTGCGGCTGCGCTGTCATAGCTTATCTTTGCCGCGTTGTAGCTCGAGCGGGTCGAGGCGAGGTCGAGCGTGCAGATGACGTCTCCCTCCTTTATCATATCCCCCGCCTCAAAGAACACGGAGGTACACTTTGCGTTCGCGGTGACGTACACCGAGGTCTCGTCGTCGCTCGTCACGGCGCCGGAGGCGCGCTCTCCGGTCGAGACGTCGCGCTTTTCGGCAGAGCGCACCTGCACGGCGACGCCTGCCGGGACCGCCGGTTCCTCCTTCTTTTCGGCTGCACAGCCGACCAGTGAAAAAACGAATACGGCGGCAAGCAGGAATGCAAGATATTTCCTTTTCACTTTTGTCCGACCTCCTTATCCGTTCAGTATACCGTACTCAACGGCCCAGAAGTAGCTTCGGTATTTTGAAAAGAGCTCGCGCTCGGCGTCCGAAACGGCGTCCTTCGCGCTTTCAAGCTCATCAGATGCGTCGGCGAGCGCATTTGCGGAGATCTCACCCTGCTCGTATTTCAGAGCGGCAGAGGCATAGACCTTTTCCTGCGCGGAGAGCACGACGCGCTTAGTCTCAACGATCTGAGCGCAGTCCTTTATCTGCGCATAGAGCGTGCGGAAGTTCAGCTCGTAGGTCAAGAGAGTGTTTTCATAGTTGTATTTAAGCGCCTGCAGCCCGTGCTTTACCTGAGAGACCTCAAAGCGCTTTTCGTTGCTGCCGATGGAGTCTATCACCTTGTCATAGGTGTTTTTTTGGAAGTCGTCGAGCTGCTTTTTCGCGTCAAAAAGCTCGTAGCTTGCGGCCATGGCTCGCTCAAGATCCTCCTCGAGAGACATTTCGGCAAGCTGGGCGTCGGTCACCTTCGGCAAGGGGCCGAGCTCGAGCGGCTCGCCAAGCTCGGCGCCGACCATGCTTTTAAGCTGCAGAAGGCAGGTATCTATGTTCATGTTGAGCGTCATTCGACCGCTCACCGCCTGAGCGCGCCCGGATTTTGCCTGTTCGACGAGAAGCTCCGAGACCTGACCGAGCTGATAGCGAAGCTCCAGCTCCTCAACCGTGCGGTCAAGCTGAGCGATCTGACGGTCAAGCGCGACGCTGCGCGCTGTCATGTCGCACACGGCGATATAGAGCGATTCTCCGGCGGCGACCGCCTGGTTCTGTGCGTTGCGGTACTGCCTGAGCGCGTCCTCGTCCTCCTTCTGCGTTTTGCCGGAGCGTATGTCGTCGAACTGCTCGCGCATGCTCTGATACTGCGTTTTCATGGCGTCATAGGAATTCAGCTCTGTTGCAAGCGGACTCATCGATATCATGGCCCACTGCGCCGAGGCGATCATGTTGAGGTTGTCCCGAAGATCCTCCGCGCGCCACTCGTAATCGCGGTTCTCCAGATCGTCGATGCTCTCCTGCAGCGCGAGCAGGGGATAGTAGTTATCCAGCATACGCGTTCGCAGATTGCCAAAGGACAGAGTGCCCTCGCTGTCAGGCTGCGCCTCGTCCGCGGCGATGACGGTATCGCTGTCATCGCCATCCGCCCATACCGTACACACGCTCAGCGTCAGCGTCATGGCAGCCGACAGCAGCATCGCAAGTATTCTTTTCCCGTTCATGGGATCGCCCCCTTATAAGATTCGGCGCACAAACATGAAAGCGGCTGTGCGTCTATACATTGAGCTAAATCAATTATAAAACCCTTTGCTTTTACTGTCAAAGGAAACTGGGCGTCAAACTGTTAATAATATGTAAAATTTGTCTTTACGAACAGACGGGCTTATGGTACAATGCAACTGGTTATATAGCTTTTTGGGACAATGAGAAAGAAAGTGGGTTCAGATGGGCTATCATATTGAGAAAAAAAACGCACAAAGCGCGTATTTACAGCTTTATGAGCAGCTTCGCGCGGATATCGTTTCCGGTGCCTATGCCTATGGAAGCAAGCTGCCATCCAAGCGTCAGCTGGCTGAGGACACGGGGACGAGCATCGTGACGGTCGAGCACGCCTATGGCATACTCAGCGACGAGGGCTATATCGATTCACGACAGCGCAGTGGATATTATGTAAACTATCGCGCGGGAGACTGCTTTCCAGGTGCCGCGGCGGAGCCGCGTGAGGGGAGAGAGCTGCGCGCCTCGGAAAACGAGTTTCCGTTCACGGTGCTTGCGCGCACGATGCGCCGGGTGCTTTCGGATTACGGCGAGGCTCTGCTGGTGAAATCGCCGAACAACGGCTGCGCCGAGCTGCGCCAGGCTGTTGCCGACTACCTTGCACGCTCGCGCGGGATACGTGTCCGCCCCGCGCAGATCGTCGTCGGCTCCGGCGCGGAGTATCTTTACTCTCTTATCGTTCAGCTTTTGGGGCGCGAGCGCATCTATGCCGTGGAGGAGCCGTCCTACGAAAAGATACGCAGGGTCTATCAGGCGAACGGAGTGGAGTGCGACCCGCTGAGGCTCGGCGCTGACGGGGTCAGGACGGACGAGCTCAGGCGAACGGCTGCGAGCGTTCTGCACGTCACGCCCTTTCACAGCTTCCCGAGCGGGGTAACGGCGAGCGCGGGCAAGCGTGTCGAATATATCCGCTGGGCCAAGGAGCGCGGGGGCTTCATAGTCGAGGATGATTTTGACAGTGAGTTTTCGCTTTCCTCGAAAGCGGAGGACACTGTGTTTTCGCTTGAACCGGAGCGCTCCGTCATCTATATCAATACATTTTCAAAAACGGTCGCGCCTTCGCTGCGGGTGGGCTATATGGTGCTGCCGCCGGTGCTGCTTGATCAATTTGAGCGGATGGTGGGATTCTATTCCTGCACCGTCCCCCTCTACGAACAGTATGTCCTGGCCGAGCTGCTGCGCAGCGGGGACTTCGAGCGGCACTTGAACCGCGAACGCAGGAAACTGAGAAAAAAGCCAAATAAAACCGGACAATAGCAATAAAATCGCACAATACCGATGTGCGCTTGGCCCATCAGTATTGTGCTTTAATATTAGTACATTACTGTATTAATACAACGCTGGTCAGGGCAAATGCCGGTTGAGGATCTTTTCGGCGAAAGCCTTATACGCTTCTTCGTACTGCGCGCGGCCGGTGAGAAAGCTCATGCAGTGCCCGGCGCCCTCGACCATAAGAAGGCTTTTTTCGCTGCTGCACGCGTCGTACATCTGCCTGGTCATATAGCTCGGGACGAACTTGTCTTCGGCGCCGTGGATGAACAGTACCGGAAGCTTCGTTTTCTTCAGCGCATCCAACGAGCTGCACTCCCTGAGCGAGAAACCGGCGAACAGACGGGTATAGCAGTCCAGAAGCCACACGGAAAAGTGAGAGGGCAGGGGGGTTTTGTTTCTCCAGACCGCGGAGACGATCTCGTAGGGGGTCGTAAAGCCGCAGTCGGCGACGACGCCGCGCACATTGGCATCAAAATGCGCGTCCGACGCCATCAGCACGACGCTTGCCCCCATGGAAAGGCCCTGAAGGATAAGCGGATGCTCGCGCCCGAAGCGGTTCGCGGCGTATTCTGCCCAAACGGGAACATCGAGCCTCTCGCGGACTCCGAAGGTCGTGTATTGTCCCTCGGAGTCGCCCTGTGCGCGCTCGTCGATCAGCAGGCATTGGAGCCGGAGACTGTGCAAAAAGGGCAGAAGGCAGAGAAAGTCCATCTCGGCGGAGGAGCGCCAGCCGTGGAAAAGAAGCACGGTGGCGAGCGGGAAAATATGGGGCACGAGCAGCGCATGGAGCATAAAGCCGTCCTCGCTCTGGACCTCAACGTCCTCTGTCTCCTGCTTGTCGAGCCAATCCCTTCCGCTGTCCCAGGCAGACTTCCAGACCGCGTCCCCGCTTTCGGCGACGCGTTTATCCTCCCAGCCTTCCTCCCTGTCCCTGCGGGAGCAGACGGCATGCAGCAGCACGAAGCCGTAGACCGCACCCGCGACGGGAAGAAGAATCAGAAGCCACAGCATGCTAGCCCTCCGCCTCCCTCAGCGCGGCGGCGAGAAGCGCGAATTCCTCAAGCCCCAGCCTTTCGCCGCGCACGTTCGCCTCAAGACCGCAGGAGGCGACGATCCCGGCGAGCGTATCCTTTCCGAGCGCGCCGAAGGAGGTCATAAGACTGTTGACCAGCGTTTTGCGCCGCAGAGCGAAGGCCGAGTAGACCACGCGGAAGAAAAACGCCTCGTCTGCGACGGAAACGGGCGGCTCGCACCGCATGACCGAGCGCAGCACCGTCGAGGTCACCTTGGGGCGCGGAATGAAGTTTTCGGGGCCGACGTCAAAGCACAGAGCGTTTTGCGCGTGGTACTGCATAAAGACCGAAAACGCACCGTATTCCGGGGTGCCCGGTCCGGCGCAGATGCGCTGCGCCACCTCGCGCTGGATCAGCACGGTCGCGCTCTCGAAGCATTTTGCCGCTACGATGGCGGTGAGCACGGGCGTCGTTATGTTGTAGGGAAGGTTCGCGCATACGATGGGGCGAAGTCCGTCAAAGCGCTCACGCACGAGCGCGGCGAGGTCAAGCTTCAGCACGTCGGCGGAAACGAGTGAGAAATTGCCGAAATCCGCCATCGTCTCGCTGAGTATCGCCGGCAGCGCCGAGTCAAGCTCCACGGCGACGACCTTGCCCGCAATGCGGCAGAGTTCGGAGGAGAGCGCGCCGATACCGGGTCCGATCTCAAGCACGCCGCAGCCTGCGTCGGCCTCGGAGGCCTGCGCGATCATCCGCGGAATATCCCTGTTTATCAGAAAATTCTGTCCTCTGGATTTTGAAAAATGAAAGCCATGACGCGCAAGCAGCGCCTCTATCTCACGCTGTACGTCCTGTGCCATAACGCTTTCGCCTCCGATTTCGATAAAATACCGCGATTCTCATGCTGTATTATAAACGAAGCGGCACATAAAGACAAGGGGCGGAAATGCTTGACTAATCTGTGCTTCCTGGCGTATAATACACTGATTTATTATGGAAACACGGAGAAGAGCTTATGTGGATAGCGGACGAATGGAAGGATTACGAACTGCTTGACTGCGGCGGAGGGGAAAAACTCGAGCGCTGGGGCCGCCAGCTCCTTGTGCGTCCGGATCCCCAGGCTATATGGGAATCCAAGCGCGAGGATCCGGGATGGAGAAAGGCGCAGGGGCGCTATTTCCGCTCCTCCGAGGGCGGCGGACACTGGGAAAAGGACAAGCTGCCCGAGCAGTGGCAGATCAAATACCGCGACCTGACCTTCAACGTTAAGCCGATGAATTTTAAGCACACGGGCCTTTTTCCCGAGCAGGCGGTCAACTGGGACTTTGCCCGTGAGAAGATCAGCTCTGCCGGGCGGCCGATCAGGGTCCTGAATCTGTTTGCCTACACCGGCGGCGCGACTGTGGCCTGCGCTGCCGCCGGCGCACAGGTATGCCATGTGGACGCTGCGAAGGGCATGGTCGGCTGGGCGAAGGAGAACGCTCGCGCAAGCGGGCTTGAGGAAGCTCCAATACGCTGGATCATTGACGATTGCGCCAAATTCGTCGAGCGCGAGATACGCCGCGGAAAGAGCTATGATGCGATCATCCTCGACCCGCCAAGCTACGGGCGCGGTCCGGGCGGCGAGGTCTGGAAGCTTGAGGAGAGCCTTTTCCCGTTTTTGAAGCTCTGCGCGCAGGTGCTCTCCGAAAAGCCGCTTTTCGTTATCCTGAACAGTTATACCACGGGGCTCGCACCCTCGGTGCTGGGCTATATGCTGCACCTTCTCATTTCGGAAAGGTTTGGCGGCAAGGTCACCTGGGACGAGCTTGGGCTGCCGGTCACCGATACTGGATTATGTTTGCCATGTGGCGCTACGGGCCGCTGGTTCAGCGAATAAAATTAAAGTAGAGAACATTATGTCAATCAATATCAAAACCGAGGGACTCACTTATTCCTATCCCGGAGACGAGGAAAACGCGGCAACCGTCGCACTTGACGGCGTGGATATCACGATAGAGCGCGGCAGCTTTGTCGTGGTGCTTGGGCACAACGGCAGCGGCAAGTCGACGCTTGCGAAGACCTTCAACGCCGTGCTGCTGCCCGGCGGGGGAAAGGTATACGTCGACGGGATGGACACGAGCGACGGCAAGCTTCTTCTGGAGATACGCCGGCGCATCGGAATGGTATTCCAGAACCCCGACAACCAGATCGTTGCCAACGTGGTCGAGGAGGACGTCGCCTTCGCACCTGAGAATCTCGGCGTCCCGACCGAAGAGATACGCCGCCGCG
>JAFZQQ010000121.1 GCA_017620315.1 Oscillospiraceae bacterium
GAGGAGGGTCTTTCATGTCCAAAACGTTTTTCAAAACCTACGGTTTTCTGTGCGCGATGCTGCTCGCCATAGCCGCGGGCTGCGTCACAGGCGCGTTGTGGAGCGGCGCGACGGCACTGGAACCGTTAGGGACGGTGTTCATCAACCTGATGTTCTGTCTCGTCGTTCCTCTGGTGTTCTGCTCACTGGCAAGCTCGGTCGCAAACATGCGAAGCCGTCGTCGCGCGGGAAAGATCATGGGCGTCACGCTCGGCGTGTTTATTGTCACCGGGCTTGTCGCCGCCGTGCTGATGCTTCTTGCCATGCGCGCATTCCCGCCCGTGACCGCGCCGTGGAGCGCGGCGGAGTCCGGCACGGTAGATGAGCAGGCGTCTGTCGCGACGCTGCTTGTGAACTTTTTCACCGTCAGCGACTTTGCCTCGCTGCTCTCGCGCCGGGCCATGCTCCCGCTCATTGTCTTTTCGCTGCTGTTCGGCTTCGGAGTCAATCTCTCCGGCGGCGCCGAAACGCTGACGGCAAAGGCGCTTGCCGATCTCACGCGCTGTCTGATGAAGGTCGTGACACTCGTCACTTATTACGCTCCCGTCGCTTTCTTCGGCTTCTTTGCCTCTCTTGTTGCCGCCTACGGAGCACAGATCACCGCAGCCTACGGACGCGCGCTGTTAGTCTACTATCCGCTGTGCCTGCTTTATGCCGCCGTTGCATTTCCGCTCTATGCCCGCTTCGGCGGCGGGCGCGAGGGCATTCGTGTCATGCTGCGGCACATCCTGCGCCCTGCGGTCACTGCTCTCGGCACCTGTTCGTCCGTCGCGACGATCCCAACCAATATGGATGCCGCAGAGGACTCCGGCGTTCCGCATGACGTCGCCGATCTGGTGCTTCCGCTCGGCGCGACGATGCACATGGACGGCTCGTGCTTCAGCTGTGTATTGAAGGCCGCCTTTCTCTTCGGCGTGTTCGGAGTTCCGTTTATGGGGCTTTCTACTTATATAAAGGTTCTGCTCGTCGCGGTTTTCAGCTCAGTAGCCATGTCCGGCATCCCCGGCGGAGGCTACATTGGGGAATACATCATCTGCACACTCTTCTTCCCGGAGCAGATAGCCGTCGCCTACCCGATAGCGGTCACCATCGGCAACCTCGTCGATCCTCCTGCGACAATGATAAACGCCGCGGGAGACTATGTGGTCACCTTCATCGTCTCGCGCTTCACAGAGGGCAGGGACTGGCTTTCAAGGGGCAATTAACAGGATCGCCTTCGTGGAAGCATAAAGGCTTGCTTCCGCGAAGGCGTAATTGCATATTATTGTCCTGAAATCAGCTCCCGCACGACCTCGCTTGCTATCATCAGTCCCGCCGCGCTGGGAACAAACGCGGTTGAGCCCGGAAGACCGCGGCGCTCCGTCTCCTCCTCTGTCGGCAGCGGAGTGATCGGTTCCTCGCGCGACCAGAGTACCTTGAGGCTTTCAACGCCTCTTTTTCGCAGTTCTCGACGCATCACGCGTGCAAGCGGACAGACCGACGTGGCATAGATATCGCTGATCTCCAGCTTTGACGGGTCGAGCTTGTTGCCGGTGCCAAGCGAGGATATGAGCGGCGTTCCCGCTCTGTGTGTGTCCATAACGAGGGCAATCTTCCCCGTCACGGTATCTATCGCGTCCACAACATAGTTGTATTGGGTGAAATCAAACTCGTCAGCGTTCTCCGGCAGGTAAAAGGTCTTATACGTCCGCACGGTTATCTCCGGGTCGATGTCCGCGATCCGCTCCGCAGCAACGTCCACCTTATGTCTGCCAACGGTCGAGCGCAGCGCAATGATTTGCCGGTTCAGATTTGTCACGCTCACGACGTCGTGGTCGATAAGATCAAGCGCGCCTACGCCGCTGCGAGCAAGCGCCTCAACAACATAGCCTCCGACGCCGCCTATGCCGAAAACCGCCACGCGAGAAGCGCGAAGCCTTGACATTGCAACGTCTCCGAGCAGCATCCGCGTTCGCTCATACTGGTTCATTTCCTCACCCCGTTTCCAGAAGATGATAGCATCCTGTCCCGACATTGTCAACGTGAAAGCCGTGCCGTCCTGTCCCCGCTTTGCGCTTTATTATGCTTGACAGCAACGATAAAATACGATATTTTATAAGGTGATATGATAAGAAAAAGGAGGGAACGGCTGTGGGAATCATGCAGTGTCCCGAATGTAAATGCACAATAAGCGACGATGTGGAGTTCTGCCCCGGCTGCGGACATCCCGTCAAAACAAGGTCGATATATCCCGGCAGGGCGAACATTAAGGCAATGTCCGTCCGTTGTCCGTGGTGCGATGAGATGATCCCTGCGGGAGCTAAAAAATGCCCCGGCTGCGGCAGTCCCGCTAAAGTAACATATGATACCTCAGACGGGCGGAGTCCGCGCGGCGGCAAAAACGACGATTGGAACTGGGAGTCTCCGGATCACGATAAAGCCGAGGACGCGCCAAAAAAGCTTCCGGTATGGGTCTTCATACTGATTGTTCTGCTGCTCATCGCTGTCTTTATCTGGAGCTATCGCACGCTCCGCCGCGCCCCGTCAGGCGCCGCATCGGTGATTTTGGGCGGTCTTTTTTGCCGTGCTCCGTTTGATGTGAACGGATTTTTGACACTATGAAGTCCAAGGCAGCGGTAAGGCGTATTATCGAGGAATTAAAGACGCTTTATCCCGACGCGCTGTGTTCTCTGAGCTATGAGAAGGACTATGAGCTGCTGTTCGCCGTTCGGCTCTCCGCTCAATGCACCGACGCGCGTGTAAATCTGGTCACTCCTGAGCTGTTTCGCCGTTTTCCGACGCTGGAGGCCTTTGCCGAAGCAAGCTGCGAGGACGTCGGCGAGGCAATACGTTCCTGCGGTTTTTATCGCACAAAGGCAAAGGATCTTGTCGAGTGCGCAAAGCTTCTGCTCTCGGAGCACGGCGGAAGGGTGCCTGATACGATGGAGGCTCTCACCGCTCTGCCCGGCGTAGGGCGAAAAACGGCAAATCTTATTCTGGGCGATATCTACGGTCAGCCCGCCTATGTCTGCGATACGCACTGCATCCGCATTACGGGGCGTCTTGGCCTGACCGACGGCAGCAGCGACCCTCTCAGCGTCGAGCGGCAGCTTCGTGAAGTGATACCTCCTGCGGAGAGCAGTAATTTCTGTCACCGGATGGTGCTTCATGGGCGCGCCATGTGCATGGCCAGAAAGCCGAACTGTGCTATCTGTCCTCTAAAGCCGGATTGTGATTTCGACAAAAAACAATAGTTTAAGCAAAAAGTGTCTTTCATCTGGGAAGGCACTTTTTTTACGTCTTGCGCATATCATATAAACAACAGGAAATCGTATTCTGGAGGTATGGCTATGGATGCAAAGACTGCCGCCGCAATCGAGCGGCTGAAGCAAAACAAGGGACTCGCGGAGCAAATCATGCGTTCGGGAGACGGCCAAAAGCTCATTGGGCTTTTGACCCGCACGGATGGCGGCGCCGCACTGGAGCGTGCCGCAAAATCGGCGGCAAAGGGCGACTCTCAGGAGCTGTCACAAATGCTGAGCGGTCTTCTCAATGACCCTGACGGAGCAAGGGTCATGAGTCGGATCAACGACAAGGCAAAGCGTTGAGTAAAAAGGAGTGCGCCGCGCATGGCAGACTGGCAGGAGCAACTGAATAGCATACTCTCCGACCCCGACGCCATGGCGCAGATCGTGTCTATCGCGCAAAGCATATCCGGCAGCTCGGGCGAGGTGGAGCAACACGGC
>JAFZQQ010000008.1 GCA_017620315.1 Oscillospiraceae bacterium
AAGGTCGCCCAGAGCAACGAGCGCATGCAGCAGCTCATCCTCTCGATGACCGATATCAACAACAGCTCGATGGAGATCGACAAGGTCATCAAGATCATCGAGGACATCGCGTTCCAGACCAACATCCTCGCGCTCAACGCCGCGGTCGAGGCGGCGCGCGCGGGCGAAGCGGGCAAGGGCTTCGCGGTCGTCGCGGACGAGGTGCGCAACCTCGCCACGAAGTCTCAGGAGGCGGCGAAGAGCACGGCCGACCTGATCAAGGCGTCCGTCGAGGCTGTGAAGCACGGCAGCACGATCGCGGACGAGACCGCGGCAAGCCTTCTGGAGACCGTGGAGGATATCAAGGGCATCACCGGCGCGGTGAATCAGCTCTCGGAGGCCTCGGAGCAGCAGGCGGTATCCATCTCGCAGGTCAGCGAGGGCATCGGCCAGATCGCGAACGTCGTTCAGAACAACAGCGCGACGAGCGAGTCGACCGCGGCGTCGAGCGAGGAGCTCTCCGCTCAGGCGCACACGCTCAAGGACCTCGTCGACAGGTTCAAGCTCAAAAACTGAAAATGAACGGCTCGCGCCACAGGCACGACAGCATACGGAAAAGCGGCGTCTCCCGACGCCGCTTTTTTTGTATGAGACGGTCAAAGAAGGCCCTGCAGGGTTTGCCGCCCGCAGGCGGCAAATGAACCGGATCGTATTTTCCGCCGACACGCGCGGGGGAAATACACCTTCCTCAAGGCCCGCTTCGTAAGGAGGTTGTCTTGAGGCGGCCCCTGCAAACAAAGATTCTTTTGGGGACAGCGCAGACAATGGCTAACCAAATGCCTTAGCACATTGACTTTTCAAACGATGCCATGATATATAAATAGTGGGCCGGGTGCGGAGGATTCCGGCTTGCGCGGGATGCGTCGGCACGGCCATTTTGAATGTTATATCTTAGAAGGAGGCTGCATGATGAAAGAAATCGCGATCCAAGCCATACGGGGCGTTAAGATCGGCCAGGCGGAAAACGTGAGCGCCGCCACAGGCTGCACGGTATTTGTCTGCGAGCCGGGAATGTGCGTGGGACTGGACGTGCGCGGCGGAGGGCCTGCGTCCAGAGATTCTCAGCTTTTGAATCCGCTTACCGCAGCGCAGTACGTCCACGCTATCGTCCTTGCGGGCGGCAGCGCATTTGGATTGGGCGCGGCCAACGGCGTTATGGCATATCTGGAGGAACGCGGCGTCGGTTTTGACGTGGGCGTGACGAAGGTGCCGCTCGTCGTGCAGTCCGACCTTTTCGACCTGACGGTAGGCGACACATTTACAAGACCGGACGCCGCTATGGGCTACGAGGCGGCAAGACGCGCCGTGGAGGAGCCCAACTACCGGGACGGCAACTATGGCGCGGGCTGCGGTGCGACCGTGGGCAAGGCGGCGGGCATGGCGACCTGCATGAAGACGGGGATCGGCAGCTACGCCGTCCAGCTCGGCGAGCTGCAGGTCGGCGCGGTCGTGGCGCTCAACGCGCTCGGAGATGTGTTCGACCACAGGACCGGCAAACAGGCCGCGGGACTGCTGAACGAGGAAAAGACGGCGTTCCGTGACACGGTGGAGTTTATGTGCCGCTCCACGGAAGTTGTGGAAAACAAATTTACCGGCAATACAACGCTTGGCGTAGTCCTCACCAACGCGACGTTTACCAAGCCGCAGCTGTGCAAGATCGCGGGCATGGCGCACGACGGCTATGCGCGCTCCATCCGGCCGGTGCATACAAGCGCCGACGGCGACAGTATTTACGCAGTCTCGACCGGCGAGGTGCGGGCGGATCAGGATCTGGTCGGTATGCTGGCCGCGGAGGTCATGAGCGCGGCGATCCTTCGCGCTGTGAGCAGCGCCAAAAGCGCCTACGGATTCCCCGCCGCGTCGGAATTGCAATGGATCACGAAATAGGCATACGAAAAACGCACTGTTTCGCAAGTATTATACGGTTTTTCATTCTTCAGTATTCATTATTCATTTAGAAAAGCCTGTCGGGAGGAAATGAATAATGAATACTGAAAACTTAAAAATGAAGAATACAAAGCAAAAATCCCGTCGACTTACGTCGACAGGATTTTCGCTTTGGTGCCGGTGGTGGGACTCGAACCCACATGCTGTTGCCAGCGGCGGATTTTGAGTCCGCTACGTCTACCAATTCCATCACACCGGCTTATTTTGCGAGAACGAAGCGCCATGGGAAGCGCCGACGCATATTATAAGCGAATAGGGAGCATTTTGCAAGCTTTTTTCTTTGCATTTTTGCAAAGCTGTGCTATACTGCATCTGTATGACTTTATCGAAGGGGGGGCGGCGTATGCGAAAAACAGCGCGTTTTCTTGCGCTTGGCGTGCTTTTGTGCTTTGTGCTTGCCCTTTCCGGCTGTATGCCCGGAAGCTCCTTTGACGAATCGCTCTACCGTCTTCCGAGGCTCCCGGCGGAGTACGAATCGCTGGAGAAGCTTATCGATGCGCTTTTGAGCAGCGGCGCGGAATATGCCGCGCCGACCTCCGGAAGCAATCTTCAAAGCGTGCAGATGGTCGACCTCAACGGCGACGGCGAGGAGGAGGCGGTCGCCTTTATGCGTCGCGCGGGCGACGAGCGGCCGATGAAGGTCTTCGTTTTCCGCGCCGTCGGCGACAGCTATGAGCAGTATTGCGTCATAGAGGGCACCTCGAGCTCTATCTACAGCATCAACTACACTGACCTGAACGGCGACGGCTGGCGGGAGATACTCGCGGGTATCCGCAGCGATCTTGACGTGCAGAACCTCGCGGTCTACTCCGTTGCGTCGGGCGAGCCGCAGCAGCTTCTGGTGACGGGCTATTCGCGCTATGTTTCTCAGGATATCGACGGCGACGCTCTGCCCGACCTCATCGTGCTGCGCAGCGATGAAGAGAGCATGGCGGTCGCGGATTACTACGCGTGGGACGGGGCGGAGCTTGCCCTGCACTCGTCGCTGAGACTGTCCGGCACGGTCGCGGAGCTCAGCCGCTTCACCACGGGAACTCTTGCGGACGGAAGAAAGGCGCTCTTTGTTACCTCCGTCGGCGAGGACAGCTCGGGGGTAACGGACATCATGCTCGCGGAGGGCGGGCTTCTCCACAGCGTAAAGAACGGCGCGTCGCTCGAGCGCGTACGCTTTCTCGACGTTTATCCGGGCGATGTGAACGGCGACGGGGTGACCGAGGTGCCGGAGGCGGTGCCCTTCCCGCAGACCGACGCGGAGGGGACGACGTATTATCTCATCCGCTGGCGGCAGTATGACAGCACGGGCGAATCCTCGATCGTGCGCGAGACCTATCAGGATACGCAGGGGGGCTGGAGCCTTGCCATAGGCGACGGATGGGAGGAGAACGTGACCGTCAGTCGTTCCGTGAGCGCAGACGGCTCATCGGTGACCTTCACGCGCATTGACGGGCTTGAACCGGTGCCGTTTTTGACCGTGCACGCCTTTACCGGCTACAACCG
>JAFZQQ010000122.1 GCA_017620315.1 Oscillospiraceae bacterium
AAGCCCTTTCCTTTGACTATTTTTGCAATTAAAAAGAGAGAAGCGCATACGTCACGCTTCTCCCCCTTTTAGGGCCGCATTATTTGTTGTTGCAATCCTGCTCGCCGCGCCGGCGGTCGCCGCTGCCGGTATTCTGGCCGCCCTGACGGGTCTGGCGGTCGTTTTGGGTCTGGCGGTCGTTCTGGGTCTGCGGTTTGTTTTCCCTGCCTGTCTTCACGGTGCGTACCTCCTTTCCGGGTTTTGCTGCAGAAGGTATTATTGCCGCAGGTAGGGAAAAATATACATGAGCGCTCTGTTTCCACGCACCCTTATGTGGGAAGGACGGACATCAGCAGTCCCAGTGCCGCCTGGCTTGCGGCGTTGGCGGCGACGACATAGCTTATGGTTTTGTCGCGGCTGTATTCGTCGATGAGAACTACGAAGCACACCATCTCCACCAGCAAAAGCACCGGTATGAGAAGAGCGTAGACCTTGATGCTGCTCGGATTTACATTCACCCCGCTGACGAACGCATGGTGCGCCGTCTGCGTGACCGTGTTTATGATCAGGAACATGATCCAGCTCTTTTTGGAGCGGTAGCCGAACAACCAGAATATAATGCCCTCGACGGCAAGGGCTATCGCCGTCCACATCAGAGCGAGAAGCAGAGAGCGGCTTGAAGACATGGCGGTCATCCTTCCGCTGCGCCAGTTCAGCTGAATGTAGTCCTCTGAGTTGCGCTCGCTCAACAGCTCCTGGGGTATGAACAGCTTGTGGTTCTCGCCGCCGTATTCAAGCGTGACCGTCGCATCCTTGAGGTCGTAGGCGTTGCCGTACCAGGTCGTTATGCCGTACACCGCCTCACGCCGGAGCATATACTGCGTTTCCCAGCCCTTGCGCTGCTTTTCAAGCTTGACGGGTATGATACGCTGGCCGGTCTTGTCATTTTTGTAAATGGTGAGCGTCACGCTCATATCGCCGGGTGCGAACGGGACCAGAAGGGTGAGAACCGGCGCATGGTAGATGCCGGCTGCCGCCGCGGGGATGCTGAGCATGAGCGCCGTGGCGAGAACAAGCAGTAAAAGGCGTTGCCTTTGTTTCATATCGGAGTCTCCTTTTACGCGCGGGATTTCAGGTCGGAAGAAAGCTCAGCAGAGGGATCAGCACCGCCTGGCTTGCGGTGTTCGCGGTGACGGCAAAGCTTACCGCCCTGTCGTGGTCGTGCTCCTCGATCGCAAACAGGAAGGCGATCATTTCGACAAGGAAGAGAAGCGGCAGCGAGATACCGTATACTCTCATACAGTCAATGTCAACATCTATCCGGGAGACGATCATGTGATGAGCGCTCTGCGTCAACAGGTTGACGACGATCAGCGCCAACCAGCTCCTCTTGTTGCGGTAACCGTAGAACCAGAGCACGATGGCCTCGACCGCTATCGCTATCGTTGACCACATCAGAAGAAGCAGCGGCGTGCGCAGGGGGGAGATCGAGCTCATCTTTCCCGTGCGCCAGTTCAGCTGGATGCAGTCGCCCGTTTTCCGCTCGCTCATAAACTCGGCGGGAATGGGGAGCGTGCGGCTCTCACCGCCGCGCTCGATGGTGAGCGTCGCGTCCTTGAAGTCATAAGCGTTGCCGTACCAGTTCCTGATACTGTAGACCCCCTCGCGGCGCAGAAAGTACTGCATCTCCCAGCCCTTGTGCTCCGTTTCCATCTCTACGGGTATCACGCGGTGATCGGTTTGGGTGTTTTTGAAGATCGTGACCGTCAGATTGAGATCCGACGGGGCAAACGGCGCGACCACCGTGATCGCGGGAGCGTGGTATGTGGTGACAAGTGCCGCCGATGCGGAGACGGTAAGCGTGACGGAAATCGCGAACAACAGGAATACAGAGAGGCGTCTTTTCTTTGCGCTTATCATTCAATAGCTCCTTTCAAATGCTTCCCTTTCATCAACCTTTGATATCATAAACAAATATTCACGTGAAGTCAACTGCTATTTGTTTAATGCGGACAAATGTACTGTTGTTGTATGGAATGTTGTGGACAGATCAGCCCAAACGCCGGGGCTTGAACGCCGAATACAGGCTGCAACATTTTTCCCGTTATATACGCTGTGTGACACTTCCCGCACGCGTTTGCGGGCCGGCATGAGCTTTTTGCGGGAATGCGGCCCGCCGCGCGCGGTATGTGCTTGACAAAAATAGTGCATTTATCTATACTGATTACAAGTATTTGCAGGAAATGAGGCACGTTTTATGCCGACTGAAACGATCAGCAGCCGAAGCCTTGACCATGAACGCAGCCGTTATTTTGTGCGCGGCGCGTTCACACGTTTTTTTGTGCCCGCGCTTGTCAGCAGCTTTTGGATAGCCGTCGCCGGCGTGGTGGACAGCGTGTTCGTCGGCAAGGGCATCGGCGCGGAGGGCCTTGCGGCCATAGGCTTTGGGCAGCCTGTGTATCTTTTTTACAACATCCTCAGCTACGGTTTTTCGATAGGCGGCTCCATCCACTTCGCATCCAGACTGGCAGAGGGACGCGCGGAGGAGGGCAACCGCATCTTCCACACCGTGCTCAAACTTCTGCTCGTGATCTACGCGGTGACGGTGGCGCTGGGGCTTCTGTTCCTTCCGCAGCTGATGAGCCTGCTCGGCGCCGACCCTGCCGACAGCCTGACACGCACATATATCCGCACGCAGCTCATTTTTGTGCCCGTGATGTTCTGCCAGGGGCCCTTCTATTACTTCGTCAACGCCGACAACGCGCCGAAGCAGGCCGCGCTCGCCATGTCCGTGTCCGGCATTGTGGACACGGTGTTCAGCTATATCTTTATTCTGCAAATGGGGCTTGGAGTCAGCGGCTCGGTCTATTCAACGGTGGTCGGCGCGGTGCTGATGCTTTCGATTACGGGGTGGCACATTATCGGCAAAAAGGGCGCTCTGCGCTTCAAGTGGTACAAAACGGACTGGAAAGCAGTTGCCGACGCCGCGCGCACCGGCTTTGCGACATCGGCGCAGTATCTGTTCCAGTTCATCACGATGATCGCCGTGAACCGCATGCTGGTAAAGTTAGGCGGCTGGGAGGCGGTCGCTGCGTTCGACGTCGTGTACAACATTATGCTCCTGTGCGAGTCGATCACCGACGGCACAAGCGTTGCGACCGAGCCGATGCTCTCAAGCTACCGCGCCGAGAGGAACCTCGGGAATATCAGAATCACGCTTTCGCTCGCGCTGACAGCCGCGGGCGTGCTCTCGGCGGTCTTTGCCGCGGCGCTGTACTGCTTCGCGCCGCAGCTGAGCGTGCTGTTCGGGATGATCGACGGCACCGAGTTTGACTATGCCACGGCGGGGATACGCATTTTCGCGTTCAGTGTAATCCCGGCGATGGTCAGCAAGGTGTTTTGCGGGTACTATCAGTCGATCCTGCGCGAATGGCTTGCATATTTCATCACGTTCCTGCGCAGCTTTGCGCTCTATCTTGTCGCGCTTTTCGTATGCTCGCGCGGCGGTATGGACAGCTTCTGGTATATTTTTATTGTCGCCGAGGCGCTTTCG
>JAFZQQ010000123.1 GCA_017620315.1 Oscillospiraceae bacterium
AGAGGATTTCGTCGGAATAGGTCAGCTCGTCCGTGAGCTTTGGAATATTGACCGGGAGCACAGACATCGGCGTCTCGTCCGGCGAGAGCATGAGGTAGAGCGCCGCGGGCATACTCGGTCCGTACTGCGCGACGTTCCCGTCCGTGATGCGCGGATCCTCGCTCATACCGCGCGCCGACCATGCAACCACGATCGCGTCCGCCGCCTGATAGCGAGAAACGTCGTAAGGCAGGCTGCAACTCATGATGGTCACATCGCCGCCCGCCTTGTGTACGCTCTCGATCAGCGCATCCACGGTTTTGGCGGTGTCATTCTTCAAGCCCGCCGCGCTGCCCAGCTCCGTGATGATGACAACGTGCTCCGCGCCCGCCGTGCACGCGATCGCCTCCTCGGCGGTCTTTTTCTGGATGGACCGGACGGTGATCTCCGTACCCTTTGCAAGCTTGCCCTCGTCGCGCAGCCGCCCGATGGCGTATTCCATGCTCAGCACTTCATTGTCGTAGGCGGTGAGCACGGCGATCTTCTGATTCTCCTTCGTCAGCGGCAGCGTGTTGTCGTCGTTTTTTACCAGCGTGATCGTCTTTTTGGTAATTTCCCACTCTGCTTCGTGGTGCGCGGCGCTGCCGACGATCCGGGAAGCGTCCTTGTCAATGCTCACATACGGCGCAATGAGGCCGTGCGCTGCCTTGAGCCGCAGAACGCGCAGCACGGCGTCGTCGACCTGCTTCTCGGAAATCTCACCGTTTTTGACCATCTGCGCGAGCTTCTGAATATAGACATCCAAATCGGCAAGTCCCTCCGGCGTGGAGGTGTCCACCGGCATGAGCAGGATATCTACGCCCGCCTCGATTGCGAGCTTTGCCGCATCGTATCGGTCGAAATGCATGGCAATGGCGTCCATCTCCATCGCGTCGGTAATGACGACGCCGTCAAAGCCCATGCCGCCGCGCAGAATATCCGTAAGGATCGTCTTCGAGAGCGTCGCGGGCAGGTTGATCTGCTCGCCCGTCAGCTTGGAGGTATATTTCCCCGTCTCGATCTGCGGGTACTGGATGTGCGCGGTCATCACGGCGTCCGCACCCGCGTCGATCGCCGCCCGGAACGGCGCCAGCTCGCAGCTTTTCAGCTCCGCATACGACTTGTCAACCAGCGGCAGGCCCGTGTGGCTGTCCGTCGCAGTGTCGCCGTGACCAGGAAAGTGCTTGAGTGTCGAGATCGCGCCGGTTGCCTGCAGCGCCCGCATGTAGCTCACTCCTTGGTTTGCTACGATAGCGGGATCATCGGAAAACGAGCGCGTGCCGATGACGGGATTCGCGGGGTTGCTGTTCACGTCGAGCACGGGCGCGAAGTTGAAGTTGACGCCCATGCTCATCAGCTCCCGCCCGATGATGGACGCGGCGGTTGCCGTGAGCGCCGCGTCGTTCGCCGCGCCGAGCGCCATATTGCCGGGCATCTGCGTGCCGTGACCGAGCCGCGTCACGCGTCCGCCCTCCTGATCGATGGCGATGAGCAGCTGCGTCCGGCCCTCCGCCGCGTTTGCCTTTTGCATATCGTCGATCAGCCGCACCGCTTTCGCGGTGTCGCCCGTGTTCTGCGCAAACAGGGTAACGCCGGCAAAGCCGTGCTTCTCGAGAATCGCGGCGACGTCCGCCGGAAGCTCCGTCACGTTCTGCTTTTCACCGTTTTCGTCCGGGTACCAGCGGAACGCCGGCATGATCATCTGCGCGACCTTTTCCTCCGCGGTCATGCCGGCAAGGATCGCCTCGGGCACGGCGTCATCGTAATTCAACGTGCCGCTTGCATCGTTTGCCGCATACGCCGCGGACGGCAGCAACTGAATTGTCAGAATAAACGTCAGAAAAAGCGCAATCTTTGCTTTCTTCATCATTTTCCCCTCCTAACTGCTTATCTTCTCAAATACTCCGACGACACGGGAAATGCAAAATAGGTGTCCGGGTACGGCTCGTTCTTCAGCGCAAAGTGCCACCACTCGCAGTCGAGGGGAACAAAGCCGTTTCGCACCATGACATGCTGCAGGAGCATCCGATTTTCGTACTGCCCGTCCGTGATGCCCCGGTAATCCGGGTGCGACGCCTCGCTGAACAGGTCGAATGGGCTGCCCATATCCAGCTCCTTGCCGGTTTTCATATCCAGCAGCGTCAGGTCGACCGCGCTGCCCCGACTGTGGCTGGACTGCTTTGCGATATAGCCCTTGGCAAACAATTCCTGTTTCTCCAGCTCCGGGTAGAAATAGGGCTTCATGCGGACGTCCTGATCCTCGATGCCCCAGAGCACAAACTGCTTGACCGCGCACGTGGGGCGGTAGGCGTCGAACACCTTGAGGCGGTAGCCCTGCACGATCATCTCGCCCGCAACCGCCTTGAGCGAGCGCGCCGCCTCCTTCGTCAGAAGCGCGCAGGGCTCCTCGTAGCCGTCGATGCGCTCGCCGATGAAGTTATAGGTGGAGTAGTAGCGGATCTCCTGCACGATGTGCGGCACATAGTCCGCCAGCAGCACGAAGCCGGATGGATCCATGGTGATGTCGTTGGGATGCTCTGTTCTCATGGTCTTATGCTCCTTATTTCCTGTATTTGCGCGCGTAGCCCAGGGTCTGCTTGAGCGCTTCGTCCC
>JAFZQQ010000124.1 GCA_017620315.1 Oscillospiraceae bacterium
CATTTGACCGCATAACAGTATATTATATCCAAATGCAAAGCGCAATTGCCATTTTATCGTAAGGTTCAACGGAGATTAATTGTTATGTAAACCAAATGAAGGCAAATTATACCATAAGACATGAATTAAACACTATATTATGTAGACAAAGCTGTTTTTTTCTGCTATGATATACAAGTGATTTTGTGCGCAAAGGGGAAGCTATGCAGGAAGAACAGAAAAAAAAGAATATCCGCACAGTGGGCGTCATGATGGTGCTCACGCTGCTCGGAAAAGTCCTGGGGCTTGTGCGGGACATGCTGCTGGGCAGAAACTTTGCGACCGGCATGGAGGCAGACGCTTTTATGGCGGCAAGCCGCATCCCGCGCAACTTTTTTGACGCCATATTTGCCTCTGCGATCTCTGCGAGCTTTATCCCCGTGTTCAACGAGTATCTTGAAAAAAAAGGCAAGGACGAGGCGTTCCGACTCTCCGGCGCGTTCATTACGCTCATGGCGCTGCTCACCGCCGCGCTCAGCGCGCTGGGCATGGCGTTTGCGGAGCCGCTGACCGAGCTGCTTGCCAAGGGCTTTGACGCGTCGACCGCCGCGCTGTGTGCGTCGCTTCTGAGAGTGCTGTTCCCGACAGTGCTGTTCACGGGACTGGCGTTTTCGCTTGTAGGCATACTTCAGTCGCTCGGCGAATTCAACATCCCGGCGCTGCTCTCAACGGTATCCAACGCCGTTATTATAATCTACTACGTCTTTCTGGTGCGCCGCTTCGGCGTGATGGGGCTTGCGGCAGCCTTCCTCGTCGGCTGGTGTGCGCAGATTTTGATACAGCTTCCGGCGCTGCGCCGCTTCGGCTATTCTTACAGGCCGGCAATAAAGCATGAAGGTTTACATAAGATTATGCTGCTGGCGGGGCCCGTGCTCGTCAGCACCTGGGTGCAGCCGCTTAACCTGACCGTCGCCACGCGTTACGCCTCGTTTACACCAGGGGGCGCGAGCGCGCTGGAATATGCCAACACGCTCTACACCATTGTTGCGGGAGTGTTTGTGCTGTCGATCGCGAATGTGGTTTTCCCGGAGCTTTCGCGCTGCGCCGCGAGGGAGGACGACGCCGCAATGAGCGAAAGCGTCGCCGGTACGCTGGGTATGATGCTCTTTTTGTTGACGCCGATGGCAGCGGGACTGGCTGTGCTTTCCCGCCCGATCGTCAGGCTTCTTTATGAGTGGGGCGCGTGGGACGGCGCCTCGACGGAGCTTGCCTCTGGCGCGCTTGCCTGGCTCTCGCTGGGCATGCTCGGCTACGGAGTGCAAATCATACTCAGCCGGGCGTTCTATGCCGAGCAGAAGGGCACCGTGCCGCTGATCGCGGGCGCGGCGTCCGTGCTTGCCAACCTTGCGCTTTGCGCGCTGCTGTACCCGACGATGGGACTTCGCGGGCTTGCGCTCGCCTCGTCCGCGAGTCTGGCCTTGCCGGCGCTCGTGCTGCTGTTTGCCGCGATGAAACGCTATCCCGGACTGCTGAAGGCGTCGGACGCGGTGGAATTTGTGAAGATGATAATCTGCGCCGCAGTGATGGGCGCTGTCGTGTATTTCGCGCAAGGCGCAGTCGCTGCGCGAGTTTCCGACGCGCTTGCCGGACGGGCTGTAACCGTGCTTGTGCCGACGGCGGCAGGGATAGCGGTCTACTTTGCGCTCGCGCGGATCTGCCGCGTGAACACCGCAGCCCAGCTTTTGAAGCTGCTTCGCGGAAGGGGGAAAACGACTTGATACGGGAAAGCTTGATCCTCGGAACGATTTGGTACGCTCTTTGCAGCGCATGGGGAGCGCTTGCGCGCTCGGCGCCGGGGCGCTGGTTTGGAAACCTGTGCCGCCGCATAGGAGAGCTGTGGCATGAGAGCGTGCTGGTGAACTGGTTTTGTTCTCCGCGCTGCCTTGAGGGCGACGCGGTATCGCCCGGCAAGCTGCGCTCGCGCTGCTGTACGGCCTACGCCCGCTTAGGGCTTGACAGGCTGATGGAGGGCAGCATATTTCTGCGCGGCTTTTTATGGTGCGCCGCAGCCGTGGCGCTCGCTCCGGTCCTGCCGACGATGGCGGTGCTGGCGCTTTCGCTTGTGGGATGCGTAACGGTCGCGCTGCAGGGCATGCATGAACGCGAACGGAGCTTCACACGCAACCCCGCCGCGCTGCCTTCGCTGATCTATGCCGCGCTGTATATTTTCGGAATGCTCCATTCGACCAAGCTGCGCGGCAGCCTGTGGCTGACTGCGCTGACGATCGCGTTTTTGCTGTTTTCACTCGCGCTCTATTACGCGGTGGACACGCGTGAGCACTTTGAGCTTATCCTTGCGGCGATGGTCACCGCCGGCGCTGCGGTTGCCGGATATGGTATATTGCAGTACTTTTTCGGCTGGGGATATCAGTCGGCCGCGTGGGTGGACGCCGACCTTTTCTCATCGATCAGCTTCCGTGTCGGCTCGACAATGGAAAACCCGAATATGCTCGGTCAGTATCTGACGCTGATGATACCGCTCGGCGGCGCAAAGCTGCTTAATGCGAGAGATACGCTGCGCAGACTTTATTACCTTGCCTGCTGCGGTGTGATGTGTATTTGCATGGTGCTCACCTTTTCGCGCGGAGCATGGCTCGGGCTTATGTTTGCGGGGCTGCTGTTTTTCATCGCGCTTGAGCCGAGGCTGATCGCGCTGGCGCCGATCGCGCTTGCAGCGCTTTACTTCGTCCTTCCCGAGACGGTGGTGAGCCGTTTTACAAGCATCGGCAATATGAAGGATCGCTCGACCTCTTACCGCGTGAGTATCTGGATGGGAACGCTTGCCATGTTGCGGGACGGGCACTGGCTGCTCGGCGTCGGCCCGGGTGAGGAGGCGTTCAACGCCGTATACGCTTATTACAGCTACGAGGCGAGCGTGGCGTCCCACTCACACAACCTGTTTCTCCAGATCGTCTGCGATGCGGGCATAGCCGCTTTGATAGTTTTCGTGTGGCTGATCCTGCGCTGCTTCCGCGTTCTGGGCTCGGTGCTGCTGCGAAAAGACACGACCCGGCCGGAAAAGCTGACATGCATTGCGTTTGCCTCCGGTCTGCTGGGCTTTTTGGTGCAGGCAATGACAGACTATTCCTTCTATAACAACCGGGTAATGTTCCTTTTCTGGGCGTACATCGCGCTTGCCATGTCGTCGGCGCGGTTCGCCGGAGGGACTGAAGCGGAGGTGAGCGCGTGATCCGTGTGCTGAATGTTATCAGCGACAGCAATATCGGCGGCGCCGGACGCGTTCTGCTCAACTATGTGCGATGCTCCGACCGCGAACGGTTTGAGACTTACGCGGCGATCCCGCGTGGAAGCCTTTTGAAAACGCCGCTTGAGGAGCTTGGCGCGCGGGTGTGCGAGGTGGACGCCTTGGCGGAACGCTCGTACCATCCGAAGGACGTCAAGAGACTGTGCGGCCTTATGCGTGAGCTTCACCCGGACATTGTCCACACACACGGCGCGCTGTCCGGACGCATTGCGGCGCGAAGGAGTGGTGCCGGGGCGGTCGTGATGACAAAGCATTGCCCCGCTTCGCCCGGCAACGCGGCAACGCGAGCGGCGCACAGGCTGATAGACTCGCGGCTGACAGACGCTGTGATCGCCGTTTCCAAGGCGGTGGGGCGGCAACTTGAGCGCTCGGGCACGCCGAAGGAGCTTATCCATGTGGTCTATAACGGTATCGTTCCGCGCGAACCGCTTGAAGAAGAAGCGCAAGCGGCGCTCCGGCAGCGGCTTGGAATGGACGACGGGCATATATGGATCGGCTCGGCAGCCAGACTGGAGCCGGTCAAGGGTGTAGATCTCTTTCTTGACGCGGCGCTGAGACTGGCGCGCAAACGCGACGATCTGAGGTTCATGGTCTTCGGCACGGGCAGCGTCGAAGCAAGCCTGCGCGCAAAGGCCGAGCCGCTGGGAAACGCGGTGCGCTTCGGTGGATTTGTTGAGGAGATAGAGCAGGCGCTTGCACTGCTGGATGTGACGGTCGTACCGTCGCGCGCGGAGGCGTTCTGCCTCACAGCGGCGGAATCGCTGTCGATGGGTACGCCGGTGGCGGCATTTGAAGTCGACGGAGTGAGCGAGGTCGTGCGCGACGGGGAAACCGGGCTGCTTGCTCCGGCGCAGGACGTAAGCGCGCTTGCGGATGCAATTGAAAAGCTGGCAGACGATGCCGGACTTCGCGCGAGACTCGGCGGAAACGGACAGAAGACCGTGAGGGATAGCTTTTCCGCGGAGCGGATGGCAAGACAGCTGGAAGCAATCTATGAGCAGCTTTTGAAGAAAAAGGAGCGGTAAAGATGAAGATAAAACGGAAATTCAACGTTGTGGACGTGGTTTTGCTTGTGCTTGCGGCGCTGGCGGCAGTCGGAGTGCTTGCGCTTCGCAACCGGGTCACCGGCGAAGGCATAGCGCACGAGACAACCCCTATGCGCTGCACCGTTGAGATGACATGGGCGCCTGCGGATATGGCGAACCAGATGCAGGTCGGAGACGATGTGTATCGCTCGACTGACGGGAAATACATTGGCAAGGTGGCGTCTGTGCGCTGCGTACCGCATATAGAGAACACCTATTCCGCGACGGAGGGCCGGTTCATCCGCTATGAGAGCGAGGACGGCTACGACATCTATCTGACTGTGGAGGGCGACGGCTATACCACCGGGCGCGATATAATTATCGGCGAGGTAAAGCCCAAGGTATGCGGCGAGATGGCCGTCAAGGGAAGAGGCTTCGCGCGCATAGGCTATGTCGTCGGACTGGACTTTATGGGCACGGAGCCGGAGAAGGACGACAATGTCGGCGCGGGCGAGCTTGAAGCGGTGTATACCGTGCAGCTGCTCGACATGCGTGAAATGCTGCTCGACGGTATACAAGTGGGCGACAGATTTTATGAAAAGACCAGCGGCGCGCTGATGGGCGAGGTGATCGACGTTAGGACAGAGGAGCACGTTGAAACCGTGCTTTCGCCTGACGGAGAGGCAATCCGAGCAATGAAGGAAAACAGCTGGGACGTCTACGTCAAGCTGAAGGGACGCGCCGTCGGAAAAGCGGACGGCTACTATCTCGACGGCGGTACGGAGCTGAAGGTCGGCGCGAGCGTTACCATGAATTCACAGCGTTTTGAGAGAACGGGAACCTATTATTCTCTTGAGAGCATTGAGGCGGTAAAGTGAAAAAGAAGGTCTTGATGGTGCTCATGGGGCTCGAGATCGGCGGAGCGGAAACGCACGTCGTCGAGCTTTCCAAGGAGCTGCACCGCTCCGGCTGGGACGTTGCTGTCGTGTCAAACGGCGGAGTGTACGAAAAAGAGCTTACAGAAGCGGGCATACGCTGCCATCATGCGCCGCTGCACAAGCGCAACATCGCCTTGATGCTGCGCTCGCTCGCGATCCTCAGGCGCGTGATTCGCGAGGAGAGACCGACAGTCGTCCACGCGCACGCGCGTATCCCCGCTTTTCTATGCGGGATATTGCAGGCGAGGATGGGCTTTCCCTTTGTCACCTCCGCGCATTGGGTGTTTTATGTAAACGGATTGCTGAAGCGCATTGCCAACTGGGGCGAGCGTACGGTTGCGGTAAGCGACGATATCAAGGCGTATCTTATCGAGAGCTACGGCGTGCCGGAGGAGCATATATCCGTGACGATCAACGGAATCGACGTCAATAAGTTCTCACCGGAGATCCCGGGCGAGCGCGTGCTGAAGGAATTCGGCTTTATTCCGGACAGACCGGTGATATCCTATGTGAGCCGTATGGACGAGAGCCGCGCGCTTGTCGCGAGACAGCTTGTATCCATTGCGCCGAGGCTTCGCGAGGCAATACCGGGCGTGCAGCTTCTGATTGCCGGCGGCGGCGACGTTTTCGATGAGATCAAGGCAAAGGCGGACGCGGAAAACGCGCGCGCGGGCGAGAATTATATAGCGATGACGGGCGCGCGCACGGATATCAACGAGATCGTCGCGGCAGGCGATTTGTTTGTCGGCGTCAGCCGCGCGGCGCTTGAAGCTATGGCGGCGGAAAAACCGGTCATAGTCGCCGGAAACGAGGGGTATATAGGTCTCTTTGACGAGAGCAGGCTTGAGCTTGCGCAGTCCAACAATTTCTGCTGTCGCGGCTGCGAACAGTCCGACGGGGAAAAGCTCTATGCGGATATCGTCCATGCGATGTGTGAGCTTGGCGCCGAGGAGCGCGCCGAGCTTGGAAGATACGGCCGCAGAGTGATACAGGAGCATTATTCGGTCTCACGCATGGCGCGGGATTGCGAGGCGGCATACCGCGAGGTCATCGGCGAGCACACGCGTGTGGTGCTCTCCGGGTACTACGGCTTCAGAAACCTCGGCGACGACGCGATACTGCTTGCCTTGAGAGACAGGCTGAGCGAGGCGATGCCGGGAGCGTCGATCGTCGCGCTCTCACGTCGCCCCGCCGAAACGCGCGAGCGCTGCGGCGTTTCGGCGGTGCAGCGATTCAGACCGCTCGCGGTGCGCCGCGCCATACACTCCGCGAGCTGCTTTGTGAGCGGCGGCGGCAGCCTTCTGCAGGATCACACCTCCACGCGCTCGCTTTTGTATTATGCCACGCTTATCCGGATGGCGAAGCGCATGGGCAAACCGATCATGTTCTACGCCAACGGGATAGGGCCCGTTGAGACGGAACGCGACAGGGAACGCGTTCGCGAGGTATCGGAGATGGCGGACGTTATCACTCTGCGCGATGAGGAATCGCTTGACGCGCTGCGCGCAATGGGCGTAAGGAACGAGAACATAACCGTTACGGCGGATCCGGTCTATTCGCTTCCCTCCGGAAGCAGGGAACGCGGGCTTGAGCGTCTGCGTGAGCGGGGAATACCGACAGAGCGGCCGATCGTGGGCGTGTCTGTCCGCTTTGCCGCGGGTATGGAGCCGAACATAGCCGAATTCGCGCGCTTCTGCGACGCTCTGAGCGCCACGGAGACAGTTGTTTTCATCGACATGCAGCAACCGGGAGACACAGCGGCAAGCGCCGCGGTTCGCGGGAAAATGACCGCGGCGGCGTATGAGATATCGACTCCGTACGACCCCGGCGCAATGGCGGATATGATCGCCGCGATGGAGGCGGTTGTCAGCACGCGCCTGCACAGCATGATCTTTGCCGCCTGTGCGCACGTCCCCGTGCTCGGCGTGGTGTACGACCCCAAGGTGAGCGCCTGCGCGCATACGCTCGGCATGCCGGAGGCAGGGGCTCTTGACGCCTTTGATGCGGAGGCTGCGCTCGCGGTATTGCGCAAGGTGCTCGATGAGCGGAAGAACTATGTGTCCCGCCTTGAGCGAACGGCGGAGGAGCTTCGCGAGCGCGCCGCGGACAACGAGAGGGCGTTCATGTCGCTCTTTTCAGACTAAGTCTATATAGGCCGCGGAGGCGTAGCCGACCAGTTCGCCGTAGTGCACGACGTACCAGCCGTCCCACTCGCCGTAGACCATGATCTCCGCGCCGTTCGGCAGCAGCGTGAGCACGCTGCCCTGCTGCCCGGGATAGTCGCGCAGCCTGAGCGCCGAGCCGCCGGTGGCGACCCGGCCCTCGCGCACCGCCTGCGGATAGATGAACGGGATGCCGAAGTATTCGGTCAGCGCCCGCGCGATCGCCTGTGCAGACGCATCGCGGTTTTCCTCTATCCAAATCGCATCGGCATAATTGTCGTGATAACCGAGCTCGATGAGGTTTGCGGGATACCGCGGCTGGCGGACTTCTCCAAGAGAGGTGGTCGAACGGGTATAGACCCGGTCGGGCAGGGGATAGACAGCGCGCAGATTCTCAGCAAACAGCTCCGCCGCTTCCTGCCCGCGCGAACTGGTGGGGTAGTAGAACACGATGATCCCGCGGTTCGCGCCCTCGCTCCCGGCGCCGGAGGCGTTCGAGTGCAGCGCGAGATAGAAATCAAAGCCGCCAAGCTCGTTCGCCTGCCGGATAGAGCTTGCGGCGGTCATCTGCGGTGTGTTTCGCACCCACTGTATGCCGTTGGAGAGCAGATATGGCTCAAGGGCGTCGGCGAGCAGGTTCATGTTGTACTCCTCGCTGCCGCTGCCCGTGACATAGGGGTTTGACTCCTGCGTGGAGGGGCTTAAATAGATTTTTGGCATGGCATGACCTCCTGACGATCTTCCACACCATCATATGCATAAAAAAATCCGGCGCTCTTGCGAGCACCGGATTTTTTTAGTTGGGTCAGGCGATTGCTTCCTTCTTTGCGCCGAGCTTCTGGAAGATGACGACTGCGGCGACAACGGCGAAGCCGATCACGTCGGTCAGGACGCCGGGCACCATCATGCACAGGCCGCCCGCGGCCAGCAGCACGCGGAAAACCGGGTTGACAGGCCTGAACAGGAAGCCGTTCAGCGCCGCGGCGACGCCGAAGATACCCAGCAGCGAGGTCACGACGATCAGCACGACCTGGCCGGCGATAAAGCCGCTGGTCGCGTCCGCCGCGAACTCGAAGACCATCGCGGGATTCATCGCGAGTATATACGGGACGATGAACGCGGCGATCGCGATTCGCGTGGCGTTGAACGCGGTCTTCATCGGCGGCGCCTTTGCAATGGCAGAGCCGGCGTAGGCGGCGAGAGCCTCCGGCGGAGTGATGTCCGCCACGATGCCGAAGTAGAACACAAAGAAGTGTGCGCAGACGAGCTGGACGCCGATACGCGGATCGATCAGGATCGGCGCGCAGGTCGCAGCCATAATGCAGTAGTTCGCGGTGGTCGGAACGCCCATGCCGAGGATGATGCAACAGAGCATCGTCAGGAACAGGGCGATGAACGCGCGGCCGCCGGAGATCTGGACGATGACGCGGATGAGCGTGGAGGCAAGACCGGTGGAGGTGATGCATCCCGCGACAAGACCGGCCATCGCGCAGGCGACGGCGACGGTGATGACGCCCTTGCCGCCCGCTTCGAGCGCGTCAATGATCTTCGTGAAGGTCAGACGGTCGTCCTTGTTGATGAAGCCGACGGCGACGCAGATGAAGATCGCTATCGTCGCGGCAAACTGCATGGTATAGCGGTTCGTGGCGACCAGCACGACCAGAACGATCAGCGGCAGAAGCAGATAGAGCTTGGGCAGCAGCACGCGCATCTTGGGCAGCTCCTCGCGGGGAATGCCCTTGAGCTTGAGCTTGCGTGCCTCAAGATGCACCGCAAGATAAATGCCCGTGAAATAGAGCACCGCGGGCAGGATCGCCTTGAGAGCGACGGTGCCGTAGGGAACGCCCATATACTCCGCCATAAGGAACGCCGCGGCGCCCATGATGGGGGGCATGATCTGTCCGCCGGTGGAGGCGGCCGCCTCGACGGCGCCCGCGAACTCGGGCTTGTAGCCGCACTTTTTCATCATCGGTATCGTGACCGAGCCGGTGGTGACGGTGTTGCCCACGGAGGAGCCGGACACCATGCCGCACAGCGCGGAGGAGATGACCGCGACCTTTGCCGGGCCGCCGGCGCTCGAGCCGCACAGGCTGTTCGCCAGGTCGATGAAGAAGGCGGAAATGCCGGTGCGCTCAAGGAACGCGCCGAAGATGATGAACACGACGATGTACTTCGCGCAGACGTTTATCGGGGTGTTCATGACACCGGTGGTGGTATAGAACAGGTCGTAAATGACCTTGCCGAAGCGGACGTTCGCAAAGGTATAGACCAGCAGCGCACCCACCACGCACAGAATGGGTATGCCGACGCAGCGGCGGCACAGCTCCATCAGCGCGAGAATGGCAAGTATCGCCATCACGACCATGTACCAGTCCTTTGTGACCGTGGTTGCCATCTGGATAATGGGCTTGGCGTTTGCCGCGAAATAGAAGAACGGCACCGAGCCGAGCACCATGATGACTATATCATACCACGGGAGGCTGTTGGGCTTCTGCTCGCCCTTTTTGATGGGGTAGTGCAGATAGCCGAGGATAAGGATCATGCCGAGGAACAGCGTGAGGCGAACCTCGGGCAGAGCCGTACTGAAAAGAGTGACGTAGATGGAGTAGAGCGAGAAGGCGACGGAGAGAAGGCGGACGACGAGCTTCGGAGTGCCCTCCCAGAGGCGGGTGTTCGACTCGTTGTCGTACTTCTTCATTATCGCTTCGACGTCAGCGGCTGTGCCGACGTCGACGTCCTGCACGGGGACATTGTTGAGGTTGTCTTTTTCGTTTGTGCTCATAGGCGTTTCTCCTCCCAAAAACTGGCGTTGTCCCCCTTTTTTGGGGAACGGCTGCGGCGGGGAAAAACCC
>JAFZQQ010000125.1 GCA_017620315.1 Oscillospiraceae bacterium
ACAGAGGTGAGCTTTTTCATGGTCTTCATGGTGTGAACCTCCCGGTCATGATACATCATCAATCTCTTATTCTATGCCCTTTGGCAGTGTTTGTAAAGCAAAAAGTTATGCCGAACGGCATGGAATAAACATACTGTTTATCGGCACTTTGACTATCGACGGGCACCATGCTTGATGATAAAATCAGCGCTGATAATCAGTGTAAGCGATCACAAAATAACAATGAGGTCAGGAGCCGTCCGGTTCCTGACCTCATCTTATATTATATGTCAAAAGATTGTCGCGTCCTTGAGCCGGCAGTACAGCACGCCGTTATCCTCATAGAGCTCGAATTCTCCCGTGACCGTTACCTCCGTCTCGTCGGGAGGGTACTCCCCCTTCGCGAGGACATACTCAAGCCCCGACGCGCAGCAGGCGGTGGCGTCCTGAATGATGACGGCGTAGTAGGTGACGCCGGTCTCGGGATCGGTCGAGGACACCGCCGTGCCCTCCATTCGGATGATCTTTCCGAGATAGTCGTCGGGCATATACATGATGTTCGACACCTCGGCAAACACCATTGTGGCGTTCATCTGCGTGAGATCGACGTCGACGCCTTCCGTGCTCTTTGCCGCCTCCCGACTCTGCTCCGGTGCGTTGTCCTCCGCGGGAAAGGTGGCCGCGGACGCCGGCAGCGGCGGCGCCTCCGCAGTATCCTGCGCCGCGCTTTCCATGATCTGCGCGACCGAGCTCTGATTTCCCGTTGTGCCCTTTGTCGCCGCGCCGCTCCCGCCGCAGGCCGTCAGCGCGAGCAGCAGCATTGCCAGGATCGTAACCGTGATTTTTTTCATTTTGCACCTCCGGCTTTTCCAATCAGAGAAAACGCCGCAAACGCGGCGATATCCGCGACCACGATGGTCGAACCGACCGGCGTGCCGCCGACGATGGAAACCAGGATCCCCAGCAGCGCGCAGCAGACGGACAGCACCGCCGAGCAGACCGTCACCGTCAAAAAGCTCTTGAACACGCGCATGGCGGCGAGCGCCGGAAAGATCAGCAGCGCCGAGATGAGCAGCGAGCCGACAAGGTTCATCGCCAGCACGATCACGACCGCGATGATGACCGCGATCAGCAGATTGTAAAGCTTCGCGTTCATTCCGATCGCCTGCGCAAAGCTCTCGTCAAAGGTCACGGCGAAGATCTGCCGGTAAAGCAGAGCAAACGCTGCGATCACCAGAGCGGAGAGCGCGATGCAGAGCCATACCTCCGTGCTCGTCAGCGTCAGGATCGACGTCGAGCCGAAAAGCGTCGTGCACACGTCGCCCGAGATGTTGCCGGACGTGGGAAACAGGTTCATCAGCAGGTACCCGACCGCGAGCGCGCCGACCGAGATCATGGCGATCGCCGCGTCGCCTTTGATCTTCGCGCTCTCACCCATGCGCAGCAGCAACACCGCGCTCGCGACCGTGACCGCCAGCACCAGCGGCATGTCGTTCGTCAGCCGCAGCACGGCGGCGACCGCCATCGCGCCGAAGGCGACGTGGGAAAGCCCGTCGCCGATGAACGAAAAGCGCTTGAGCACCAGCGTCACGCCCAGCAGCGACGAGCAAAGCGCGATCAATACCCCGACGATGAGCGCATAGCGGACAAAGGGGTAAGTCAGATACAGAGACAGCTTTTCCAATATGCCGCTCATCCGGGCGTCGCCTCCTTTACTGCAAAGCCTGCTTCAAAACCGCAAGATTATACTCCATCGCGCCGAGATAGGTCGCGCCGTCCGCGATATTCTGCGCGGTCGTGGACTGCATGGAATCCATCTTGAGTACCTGCGCGGACTTTGCGGCGGTGTTCTCGACGATCGTGCGCGCGATCTTTCCGTCGCCGGACTCGATGGTCAGCACGGTATTGAGGCCCAGCTCGTCGACCTTGCCCGAAAGGAACACGATGGTCTCAAAGCTCGCCTCCGTCTCAGCGGAGCAGCCGACAAACGCGGCGTAGTAGTCAAGGCCGTAATCGTCCGCAAGGTATCTGAACGGGAAGCGGTCGCCGAAAAGCAGAGTCCTGACCTTCGCGGCGCTCACCGCGGCGGCGTACTGCGCGTCCAGCGCGTTGAGCTTCGCGACGTAGGCGTCCTTGTTCGCGGCGTAGACGTCGGCGTTTGCGGCGTCGAGCTTTGCGAGCGCGCCCGCGATGGCGTCGCAGAGCACGGCGGCGTTTTTGAGCGACAGCCAGACATGCTCGTCGTATTCGACCTCTTCCTCGCCTTCGCCGCTCTCTTCCTCTTCCTCGCCCTGCATGCCCTCGACGAGCTCTTCCTCCTTCACGGCGTCGCCGAGCACATCCAGCAGGTCGATCACAAGCATGTTCTTGTTGACCGCGCTCTCAAGCGCGTCCTCCACCCACTCGTCGCTCTCGCCGCCGACATAGATAAATACGTCGCAGCTCGAGAGCTTAATCATATCGTCGGCGGTGGGCTGATAGCTGTGAAGGTCGGCGCCGCTGTCCAGCAGCATTGTAAGCTCAACGTTGTCCTTATTATCGCCG
>JAFZQQ010000126.1 GCA_017620315.1 Oscillospiraceae bacterium
GCGCTGCTGCCAAGCAAACCGCAGCCTGCGTTCCCCGCAGCAGCGGCGCCTAAAACCAAGCAAGCCGCAGCTGCGCCGCACGAGGCGCGGTCGCCGCGTGGCACAACGGCCGCGGCCATTGAAAACGCAGCGCAAGCGGCATGCGTGGACGGCAGTATTCAAACCTCTTGCGCCGGTCTGGCAGCGCGACGTGATGAGCCGTTTCGGTTCATAAGGGAGCCTTGAACCGTAGGTTCAAGCGGCTTTTTCCTGCCTTTTTCGGCGGCGAAAAAGGCAGTCGCGCCGGGGCGCGAAACACCCCCCGTGCGCCGGGAGGCGCGAAGCCTCCCGCGCCGGCGGCGAAAAAATCACCTGTTTCCGAGCCAGATCATCAGCGCAGCAATGTCCGCGGGGCTTACGCCGGAGATGCGGCTTGCCTGGCCGAGCGAGCGCGGGCGGATGGCGGAGAGCTTTTCGCGCGCCTCAAGGCGCAGCCCGTCGATGACGGAGTAATCCGCGTCCTCGGGCAGCTCGCGCCGCTCAAGACGCGCAAACTCCGCGACCTCAGCCCTCTGGCGTTTGATATAGCCCTCGTACTTGACGGCGATCTCCACGCTTTCGGCGAGGGCGGCGGGGAAATCGGCGCAGAGCGGATCGAACTGTCTGAGGTCATCATAACAGAGCTGCGGACGGCGCAGAAGGGAAATGAGCGTCGCGCCGTCGCGCACCTCGGCGGTGTCGCGCTCGGCAAGCAGGGTGTTGAGCGCGTCGGAAGCGGGAAGGCCTGTGTGCTCAAGGCGTTTGATTTCGCGTTCGACAGCGTCGTATTTTGCCTCGACCTCCGCGAGCCGCTCCTTTGAGACCAACCCTATGCGGCTGCCCGTGGCGGTGAGGCGCTCGTCGGCGTTGTCCTGCCGAAGCAGAAGACGGTATTCGCTGCGCGAGGTCATCATGCGGTAAGGCTCGTTCGTGCCCTTGGTGACCAGATCGTCTATCAGAGTGCCTATGTAGGACTGCTCGCGGCCGAGCACGAGCGGCGGTTCGCCGCGGAGCTTCAGCGCGGCGTTCACGCCCGCGACAAAGCCCTGCGCCGCCGCCTCCTCGTAGCCGGAGGAACCGTTGAACTGCCCCGCGCCGTAGAGCGAGCGTATCGCCTTGCACTCCAGCGTCGGCAGCAGCGCCGTCGGGTCTATGCAGTCGTACTCAATGGCGTAGGCGCTTCGGGTTATCTCCGCGTGCTCCAGCCCGGGCACGCTGTGGAGCATGGCGAGCTGGACTTCCTCGGGCATGGAGGATGAAAAGCCCTGAACGTAAAGCTCCTCGGTCTCCAGTCCCATCGGTTCGATAAAGAGCTGGTGGCGCGCCTTGTCGGGAAAGCGGACGATCTTGGTCTCTATCGAAGGGCAGTAGCGCGGGCCGACGCCCTCGATCACGCCGGAATAGATGGGGCTGCGGTCAAGGTTTTCGCGTATGATGCGGTGTGTTTCCTCCGTTGTGTAGGTGAGGTGGCAGACCGCCTCGTTTTTGGGAGGCTCAGTGGTGGTGAACGAGAAGGGGACGGGCCTCTCGTCGCCCGATTGAAGCTCCATTTTTGAGAAATCGACGCTTCTTGCGTTGATGCGTGGCGGAGTGCCGGTCTTAAAGCGGCGCAGCGGGAGCCCCAGCGCGCGCAGGCAGTCGGCCAGCGGCACGGAGGCATGCATCCCGTCCGGTCCGCTGCTCTGTATGTGCTCGCCGACGATGGTTCGTCCGTCGAGATACGTCCCGGTGGAGATGACGACCGCACGGGCGCCGTATACGCCGCCTGTCGCGGTGACGACGGAGCTTACCCCGCCGTTCTCGACGCGCAGCTCGACGACCTCCGCCTGGCGCAGCAGAAGGTTTTCCTGCATTTCAAGCGTGTGCTTCATGATCTCCTGATAGCGGCGCCTGTCCGCCTGCGCGCGCAGCGACCAGACCGCGGGGCCCTTGCCGCGGTTCAAAAGCCGGTACTGTATGCACGCACGGTCGGCCGCCTTTGCCATCTCTCCGCCCAGAGCGTCAAGCTCGCGGACCAGATGGCCCTTGCCGGTGCCTCCGATGGCGGGGTTGCAGGGCATATTGCCCACGGCGTCGAGGTTGATCGTGAAGCATACGGTCTTCATGCCGAGCCTTGCGGCGGCAAGCGCCGCCTCGATGCCCGCGTGCCCGGCGCCGATGACGGCGACGTCAAATTGTCCGGCGAAATATTCCCTCATAGATTTCCTTTCCTGCGCTCAACCGTCGGTATTCAGCGTGATGACGGCGACCTGCGGACGGTTGAACAGACGCGGCATATAGTGCGGGGAGTTGCCCAGCCCACGCGAGACGAAGACCCACATGCCGCAGCCGTCCTCACAGCGGTAAAAGCCGCTTGTGAACGACGGCAGGGGCCGCTTGTCCGGCCCGATCAGCCCGTCGGTGAAGGGCAGCCGCCACACGCCGCCGTGGGCATGGCCGCAGAGCGTGAGATTCGCGCCGAGACAGCAGTAGCCCCCGCTGAACAGGTTGTTCCTGTGCGCCAGCAGCAGCCAGAAGGGGTTCGGCTCGCTTGCGTAGAGCTCGGCAGCAAGCTGCTCCGGGGTCTTCTGGTCTGAGGGGCCGTTGGGGTCGTTTACACCCGCGATCAGGATGTGCGCCCCGCCGCGCTCAACGGAAACGAAGCGGTTTTCCAGACATTCGACGCCGAGCGAGCGCAAGGCGCCGAGCGTGTCCCGCGCCTTGCCGCTGCCCCATTCGTGGTTCCCCGTCACATAATAGACCGGCGCAAGCTCCAAAAGCTTCCGGATGAACGGCAAAACCTCCTCAAGTTCGCTCTGCGCATCCACAAGGTCGCCGGTTATGGCTATCATATCCGGCTCGGCGCGCTCCACGGCGGCGATCAGACGGGAATTTCCTTCGCCGAAGCTTCTGCCGTGCAGATCGCTCAACTGCACGATACGAAAACCGTCAAACTCCGAGGGCAGCCCGGGAGAGGTGAAGGAGTAAGCGTCGGTCTGTATGCTGTTGTTGCCGTACCAAACGCCCAACGCGAGCAGCGCAAGGACGAGCAAAACGATAAAAAGCCTTTTTATGATTCTCATAGAAACATAGTATATTGGAAAGCGCTCGGAAAAACAAGCGGTTTTGCTTGCTTTTTTTATATGTGTATGATAATATTTCACGGTTAACGCAATTGAGATCATGGAGGATCATTATGGCAGTTATAGAATACGACGCATATAAGCAGAAGCTCAACGCTATGAGCGATACCTTTGACAACCTGTACAAGGCGCTTGAGATAGAGCAGTCGAAGCACGAGATCGAGCGGCTTCTGGCGGAGGCGGAGGAGGAGGGCTTCTGGAACGACGTAGAGCGCAGCCAGAAGAACCAGACCCTTTTGAAGCAGCTTCAAACCAAGGTGCAGCGCTACGAAAAGCTTTCGCAGGAGCGCGACGACCTGCTCGCGCTGGTGGACATGGGCGCGGAAATGGACGATCCCAGTCTGCTGCCCGAGCTTGAGGAGGGCTATGCCGCGCTGGAGAAGAAGATCGACGAGGCGCGCCTGACGACCCTGCTCTCCGGCGAATACGACCACTGCAACGCGCTTTTGGAGTTCCATCCCGGAGCCGGCGGCACCGAGGCGCAGGACTGGGCGGAAATGCTTTACCGTATGTATATGCAGTGGGCAAACAAGCACGGCTTCGAGTTTGAGATGCTGGATTATCTCGACGGCGACGAGGCGGGCTTAAAGAGCGCGACGGTGATGATACGCGGCGAGAACGCCTATGGCTATTTGAAGGGCGAGCACGGCGTCCACCGTCTTGTGCGCGTCTCTCCGTTTGACGCGAACGCGCGCCGTCAGACCTCGTTCGCGGCGCTGGAGGTCAGGCCCGAGCTGCCGCAGGACATCGAGGTGGAGATCCGCCCCGAGGATATTGAGATGCAGGTCTACCGTTCCTCCGGCGCGGGCGGCCAGCACATCAACAAGACGAGCTCCGCCGTGCGCCTGATCCACAAGCCGACCGGCATCGTCACCGCCTGCCAGACGCAGCGTTCGCAGTTCCAGAACCGCGATTACGCCATGGAGATGCTCAAGGCAAAGCTCGTCCAGCTCAAGCTGCAGCAGCACGCCGAAAAGATCAGCGACCTCAAGGGCGTGCAGCTCAAGATCGAGTGGGGCAGCCAGATACGTTCGTATGTTTTCATGCCCTATCAGCTCGTCAAGGACAACCGTACGGACTATGAGACCGGAAATATCCAGGCCGTTATGGACGGCGAGCTTGACGGCTTCATCAACGCCTATCTGACGAAGGCTGCGAACGGCGAGCTGAAGAAGTGATGGATACGACAAGAGAAAACAAAATGGGCGTCATGCCTGAGGGGAAGCTCCTCGCGGACATGGCGATCCCGATGATGTTTTCGATGATGCTGCAAGCGCTCTACAATGTGGTGGACAGCTATTTCGTCTCCCGCGTGTCGCAGGATGCGTTTACGGCGCTTTCGCTTGCCTTTCCGCTGCAGGCGCTTATCATCGGGCTCGGCGGAGGCACGGGGCTCGGCGTAAACGCGATCGTCTCCCGCTCGTTGGGCGAGAAGGATCAGGAGATGGCTGACCGCACGGCGAATACCGGCGTCGTCCTTTTTGCCATGTGCGCGGCGCTGTTCGCGGTGATAGGGTTCACGGTCTCCGGGCCGTTTTTCCGCACACAGACGGACGTCCCCGCGATCATCGAGGCGGGCACGACCTACTGCACGATCTGCGTTGGCTGCTCGGTGGGCATCTTTTTCCAGTTCTGCTTCGAGCGTCTGCTGCAGTCGACCGGGCGGACAAAGCTTTCGATGATCACCCAGGTCACCGGTGCGCTCATCAACATCGTGCTCGATCCGATTTTGATTTTCGGCTATCTCGGGCTTCCGGCGATGGGCGTCCGCGGAGCGGCGCTCGCGACGGTGATGGGGCAGATGATATCTGCGGTCATCGGGCTTGTTATCAACATCA
>JAFZQQ010000127.1 GCA_017620315.1 Oscillospiraceae bacterium
ATCGGCGGGGCGGTGAACAGACCGAGGCTGAATTCCCATCTGATACGCGTGCTCATGTCGTCGATCAGCTCCGCCGTTGCGCCGTGCTGTCCCCATTTGTCAAAGAATGTATCTTGCAGCAGCTTCAAAATGCGCTTTTCGTCTTTCACAGCCGCACCTCCTCTTCGTGCTCTTTCAAAAATCCACGCGCCCAGTTCGCATCGATGAGCGTGTCCTCGTCTTCTTTCAGCGCTTCGCTCCAAAAGTCCCTGACGCGTGCGTAGAGCGGACGGTCGAACGGAAGATACGCCCAGCGCCCGTCCGTGAGCCGAAAGCCTGTCATCAGTTCGCCATCCGGCGATTGGTCATATCGTATCTCCTCGACATCCAGCTCCGGGTACTCCTGTGAGAGCGCCTTGTGGGCAAAGGGTTTTGCCAGCTCGGCAACGCGGTCGTCCAGCCCCTCGTCAAACAGCAGCAGCTTCTCACGCAGCGCGTAGCGGGAGGTAACAGCGCGATAGCGGTAGTCCGGTGCCGCCGCGGCGGCAGGGTCTTCCCCTTGCCGGAGCTTTTCAAAGTGCTCGACTGCATCTTGCGCGTCGCCCGGCATAAACCAGATCATCATATGATCCTCCATCTGGTGGTAGAGCATCGGGTATTCGACAATGCGCCTCGTCCCACAGGATGGGCATTGCCAGAGAAACGCCTCGCCGGTGCGAACCTTATCCTTCATCTCGGGATCAAGCGTCGTGTTGATGCTGTTCCAGACAAGAAATTCCGATTCTTTCTTGCAACTTGGGCAGGAAATCATCTCCATACTGTGCTGGGACATGGCGGCTCCTTTCTTCTTTCCCGCTGCATCGGCGGAAAAACATGGATTACTATGACAACTGTTTTGGGGGCGGGTCGCGTTGGTATACAAATAAAACTATACCAGATTATGAAACGCATTGCAATAATATCTGATCCCTGTTGTCCTTTGTTTTCTGTGATCCCTGTTGTCCTTTGCTTTTGAACAAGCAAGATCCTAACACGAGCGACCTCGGAGGGCTAAGGCTTTACGAGTTTTTTGCCAACAATTCTTTTACATTGTAGCGGCGTCTTGCACCTCGAACGCGGATAGACGCCATGAACCTCTTGACAAGTGAACGCCCGTTTACTATAATTCGATGTAAACGGGCGTTTACTTTATGCCTGAAGGAGATGAAGCAATGAGCGGCACAAAAGAACGTATTTTGCTGGCGGCGCTTGGACTGTTTGCAAGGGACGGCTATGAGGCGGTATCGGTCAGCGACATTGCCAATGCGCTCGGAATGACAAAGGGCGCGCTGTACAAGCACTTCAAAAGCAAGCGGGACGTTTTTGAAAGCATTGTAGTGCGAATGGAGCAGAGGGACGCCGAACAGGCAAACGCGCACGGCGTCCCGGAGGGACCGCCGGAGGATATGGGAGATGCCTATCGAAGCGCAAAAATCGACCATATCGTTGCGTTCGGCAAGGCGATGTTCCGCTACTGGACGGAGGACGACTTTGCCTCGCAGTTCCGCAGAATGCTGACGCTGGAGCAGTTTCGCGACACGGAAATGGGGGGGCTTTATCAGCAGTATCTGGCGTCCGGTCCGCTGGACTATCTGACGGAGCTGTTTGCGGCTATCGGGATACCGCAGCCGAGGCGGGAGGCAGCGGAGCTCTATGCCCCGATGTTCCTGCTCTACAGCGTCTATGACGGAGCGAAGGACAAGGAGCCAGTGCGCGCGCTGCTGGACGAAATGCTCGACAGAGCGCGAGAACATCTTGAAGGAGTGAGGAGCAAATGAAACTGGAATCCATACCGCCGCGATATGAGGCGTTTTCCAAGGAGTACCCCGGCCTTGCCGTCTGCCGCGTCGCCGTGCAGGAAAAGGGACTGTACCGGATCCTGACCGCGGCGGGAACGCAGCCGGCGCAGACGTCGGGCAAATTCAGACACGAGGTAAGGACGGCCTCCGAATATCCCGCGGTCGGGGACTATGTCATGACAGAGTTGAACGGAGGGGGTGCGGCTGTTATCCACGCGGTGCTGCCGCGGTCGAGCGTTTTTATCCGCAAGGCGGCGGGCAGCGCGAAAACAGAGCAGGTCGTCGCCGCGAACGTGGATACGGTGTTCCTGTGCATGTCACTCAACAACGACTTCAACCTCCGCCGCCTGGAGCGGTATCTGGCGACGGCGTGGGACAGCGGCGCGGCGCCGGTGATCCTTCTTACGAAGGCAGACCTCTGCGATGAGCTTGCGCCAAAGCTCGCGCAGGTCGAAAGCGTTGCGGCGGGAACGGAGATCGTTACCGTTTCCGCGATGGAGGAGGACTGCCGTCTCAGACTTGCGCCGTGGCTGACCGCGGGACAGACGCTCGCGTTCGTCGGCTCGTCCGGCGTGGGAAAATCCACGCTGATCAATAATCTGCTGGGCGAGGACAAAATGCTGACGAACGGCATCAGAAACGACGACAAGGGCAGGCACACCACCACGCACCGGGAGCTGATGATCCTGCCGTGCGGCGCAACAGTGATCGATACGCCGGGCATGCGCGAGCTGGGCATATGGGACGCAGGGGGAGGCCTTTCCGCCGCGTTTGCGGACATAGAAGAGCTTGCTCTGGGATGCCGCTTCAGAGACTGCACCCACGGCTCGGAGCCGGGCTGCGCCGTCCGTGCCGCGCTGGAGCGCGGGGAACTGTCTGAGGCGAGGCTGAAGTCCTACGAAAAGCTGAAAGCGGAGAACACCTTCTCCGGGGACTCTGAGAGTTATCTTGCGGCAAAAGAGGCCAAATTCAAAAAGATAGCTAAATACAACAAATCGAATCACAACAAATAAGGCGCGGCATGAAGGCCGATGGAAGCTTGAAGCCGACGCCGCCTGCGCACGCGGGCGGAATGTCCGGAGAGGGGAGAAGAGACGCTCGGAGCAGAAAAAATGTCAAATAGTTACAAAAAATCGGTTTGTATGAATTGAATGATAGTACGACTTGACAAAATGAAGACGTGAGGTTATTATGGATGGCAGACGGTGTATTCCTGCGGAATACGTCGTCTTGCCGTGAAACGGTCTCATTTGCCGTGCGGCGGCATGCCCCGTACCGCCTCTTCCGGGGAGAGGAGGCAAAAACATTTTGCGAGAAGGAAAGGAAAAGAAGGAGGATCATCTATGCGCAAATCGATCAAGAAAGTCATCGCAATGACCCTGTCGTGCCTGATGCTGCTGGCTATGTTCACCGCCTGCGGCTCCAAGGGAGGAGACACCATCAAGCTCGGCTGGATGGGTTCGCTCACCGGCGACCAGGCAGCCTACGGCACCTGCGAGAGCCAGACGCTCAAGATGCTCGTTGAGGAAAAGAACGCCGCGGGCGGCATCCTCGGCAAGCAGATCGAGCTGATCTGCTACGACACCAAGGGCGACGCTCAGGAGGCGGTCAATGTCGCCAAGCGCCTGTGCGCACAGGACAAGGTATGCGCAATCATCGGACCCAACGCTTCCGGCCAGTGCATTGCCATCCAGTCGGTTCTTGACCAGTACAAGATCTCCGATATGTCCACGGTGGCGACCAACGAAAAGGTCACTGTGCAGGATGGTCAGCTTAAAGAATACAACTTCCGCGTTTGCTTCCTGGATCCCCAGCAAGGAAAGATCGCGGGCACGTTTGTGTATGACAACCTCGGCTTTGACAAGGCCGCCATTCTCTACGACGTCAACGACGACTATGCGCTCGGTCTGAAGGACAACTTCGTGAAGGTCTTCACGGCCAAGGGCGGCAAGATCGTCGCTGAGGAAGGCTATACCGCCGGCGACACCGACTTTACCGCGCAGCTGACGAAGATCAAGGAAGCAGGCCCCCAGATCATCTTTACCCCGATCTTCTATCAGGACTTCATCATGATCCACAAGCAGGCTCGTACGCTCGGCATTGATCTGCCGATGCTCGGCGGCG
>JAFZQQ010000128.1 GCA_017620315.1 Oscillospiraceae bacterium
CGGTCCATCTTGGCGATGGCGCCGATGTCGCCACAGCAGATCTCCTTGGTCTCCTCGTTCTTCTGGCCCTTGATGGTGTACAGGCGGCCGAGTTTTTCGGTGTTGCCCGTGGTGGTGTCGTAAAGCGCCATGTCGCTCGTGACCTTTCCGCGCACGACCTTGATGAGGGAATACTTGCCGTACTGGTCGGAGATGGTCTTGAAAACGATGGCGGCGGTGGCGCCGTTCTCGTCAAAGGCGACCTCGATATCCTTGCCGTCGTCGGTCTTCGCCTTCTCTGCGGGCATATCGGTGGCGACGGGCACAAGATCCAGAACGCATTCAAGCAGCATCTCGACGCCCAGGCCGGTCGCGGCGCTGCCGCAGAGCACGGGGGCGACGCTGCCGTCGTGTACGCCGAGCTTGAGTCCGCGAGCGATCTCTTCGTTGGAAAGCTCACCCGCGTCGAAGAACTTCTCCATCAGCTCCTCATCGGCGCCGGCGGAGGCCTCCATCAGCTCTGCGCGCAGGGTCTCGACCTCGTCCTTGACGTCGGCGGGAATGGCACAGGCGGAAGCCTTGCCGCCCTTCGCCTCATAAGCCTTGTTGTGCAGCAGGTCGACGATCGCGGTCACATGGCCCGCGCCGTCCATGACCGGAGCGACAATGGGCGCGACGGCGGTGCCGAACTTGCCCTTGAGCGCGTCAAAGCAGGTCTGATAGTTGCTGTTGTCTTCATCGGTACGGTTGATGAAGATCATGCGCGGCTTCTTGCCGAGCATCTTCCATGCGCGTTCGGCGCCGACGGACAGGCCGTCCTTCGCACCGCACACCAGAACGGCGCACTCCGCGGCACGGATACCGGAGAGAGCCTCTCCGGCGAAGTCAAAGTTGCCCGGCGCGTCAAGAATGTTGATCTTGACGTTCTTGTAGGTTGCGGGCGCGGTGGAAAGCGAGATCGAAATGCCTCTCTTCTTCTCCTCCGCGTCATAATCCAGCTGGGCGGGCGCGCCGGTCATGGCAAGCATGTTCTCGGCGAGCTTGGTCTTTCCGCTGCCTCCGTGACCGAGCAGCACGATGTTGCGTACGTCTTTTGCACTCATAGGGTTTGTTCTCCTTTACTGTGTTCCCCCATCCGGGGAAAATGCTCAACGAATGGATTATATAATAAAAATTCCGCCAATACAACTATTATTTTAGTGAAACTGATGAAAATTTTTCACCATGTCCGGAACGCCGCTCAAAGAAGCATTTCTATCCCGTTTTCCACGATAGAAATCTCGCATTTCGGCGCCCCGGGAACATACTCTCCGTCCAGCGTCCAGGGTATGCTCTCCTCCGTCTCCGCGACAACGCGCTTGACGTGGCGGAAGATCAACCCATCGCTGTTGTCATATTCCTGATACAGCAGCGAACGTGTGAGCGCCTGCAGCGCGGCGGGAGTCTTTGGCACCGGCACGAGCAGCAGCTCGAATTCTCCGTCGTCGAAAGCGACGTGCTCCGGCGAGAGCTTCATCATCCCGGCAATGGACGTCGAATTGCTCACCGCGCCGAAGAGATACTCCCCGTCGAAGACCTCGCCGTCGGCGGTGAGCTTCATGCGGTAGGGGCGCAGCGTATCAAGCTCGTTCACGCCTTCGAGGATATACGCGAAATGTCCGAAGACGTTCTTGATGTCCTGCGGCACGCTGTAGCTCGCCTTTGTGAACGCGCCGAAGGAGGCGACGTAGACGAAAAATCTGTCGTTGAATTTGCCCACGTCCAGCGCACGCGGGCGAAGGCGCATCGCGCTCTGCGCCGCGACCGCAGGCTCTGAGGAGATGCTCAGGCTCGCGGCGAAGTCGTTTGTGCTGCCGCCGGGAAGATAACTCACCTGCGGGCGGTAATTCTCGGGTATGCGCATGATCCCGTTCACCGTCTCGTTCAGCGTTCCGTCGCCGCCGTGGCACACGATGAGATCGTATTCCCTGCCCATATCCTGCGCGAAGCGCATCGCGTCGCCCCTGCGCCGCGTGTTGCGTATGGTTATCAGATATCCGGCCTCGGAGTAGACCACCGAAGCGTCGAAAAGCGGAGCCTTGGACTTCGTCCGCCCCGCGCGCGGATTAACTATAAACAAAAGCTTCTTCCCCACTTTGCCGTCTCCCGTCTGCAATCAGTTTTTTGCGTGCGCCCGCAAGTATTTTAGCACAACAAATCAACTATTGCAATTCCCGCAGAAAAGTAGTATTGTATAAGGGATTCAGCATTTGTTAAAAAAATATCAATTTGACCGGATTCTTGCAAGGAGATGGCGAGTTGGATAAAAAAACCTGCTTCAGGTGGGGTCTCACCGCTTTTTTGACTGTCGCCGCACTGATGGTGTTCTATGACACCGTATTTCGCAACGGTGTTTTATTCACGCTGCTCCACATCCTGTCAAAGGCGCTGAGCCCTGTGATCTACGGCGCGGTGATGGCGTATCTGCTCGCGCCGACGGTGGATTTCTTTGACCGCTGCATCCTCAAGCTCGCGGGCGGCAGGGGAAACCGAAATCTTGTGCGCGCGAGCAGCATACTGGTGACGTGGACGATCGTTTTCTTTGCGTTTTACATCTTTTTCAGCATCCTCATCCCGCAGGTGTACCAAAGCGTGGTGACGCTTGTCGGAAATATGCAGAGCTACTACAACACGGTTTACGCCTGGGTAATGCAGATACTGGAGAAAAACCCGCGCTTCGCCGAGGTCGTTACAGAGACCATAACCGACTACTGGGACGAGCTGCGCAAATGGTTCACCAATACCTTTCTTCCGCAGGCGCAGCAGACGATCACGATCGTCACCAGCGGAGTTTTGAGCGTTTTGGTGTTTTTCAAGGACTTCTTTATCGGCGTGATCGTCTCGGTTTACATTCTGGCGCTGAAGGAGCGGTTTGCCCGCAGCTCGCGCCGTCTGCTCTACTGCCGCGTCAGCGAGGAGAAGTACCGATTTGCGATGCGCGCCGTCAATAAGGTGGACAGGATATTCAGCGGCTTCGTGCGCGGCAAGCTGCTCGACTCGATCATAATCGGCATCCTCTGCTTTATCGGCTCGACCGTTCTGCGCTTCCCCTATACCCCGCTCATAAGCGTGGTCGTGGGCGTGACGAACATCATCCCGTTCTTCGGCCCATTCCTTGGCGCGATACCCTGCGCGCTGCTCATTCTGCTCGTCAACCCGCTCAAGTGCCTTTATTTCTGTATTTTCATTCTCGTGCTCCAGCAGCTCGACGGCAATGTCATCGGGCCGAAGATCCTCGGAGGCTCGACCGATCTGCCGAGCTTTTGGGTGATCGTGGCGATCCTCATCGGCGGCGGCTTTTTCAACGTTGCCGGCATGTTCCTCGGCGTTCCGATTTTCGCCTGTCTCTACTCCGCCGTCAAGCATTTCAGCCGCAAGCGTCTTGATAAGCGCTTTGAGGCCGACCCCACGCTCACCGAGGGCATATTTGATTCAAACGACGCCGTTGAAAAGCTGCGGCGTTCCAAAACGACCGAACATCAAGGAGAAAAACAATGAAACGTACCCTGTCCCTGTTCCTTGCCTCCGCGCTGCTCATCTCGCTGCTCGCGGGCTGTGCCGCCAAGCCGCAGACCACCACGACCGCCCCCGGCACGGACGCCCCGGCCGCAGAGGTCACCCCCTCGACCATAAACGCCGAGACCGGAAGACGGGAGACCAACGAGATCGTCGTCGGTATCTCGCAGGATCTCGACAACAGCCTCGATCCCCACACCGTTGTTGCCGCCGGCACCAAGGAGCTTATGTTCAACGTCTTTGAAGGCCTTGTCAAGCCGACAAGCGACGGAGATCTGGTGCCCGCGGTGGCGGAGAGCTATACCCTCAGCGACGATCTCACCACATACGTGTTCAAGCTTCGCGAGGGCGTAAAGTTCCACAACGGCAAGACCGTCACGATGGAGGACGCCGTCTATTCCCTGTCCCGCTGCCGTGACGAGGGCTACGTTCCCGCGCTTGCGGGCGTTGAGATCGCCGGCGAGGGCGACGAGCTGACCATCACGCTTCCCGCCCCCAACAACGAGTTCCTTGCCTACCTCACCTGCGCCATCATTCCCGCGGATTATGCCGATCAGGCGACGGCGCCTGTCGGCACCGGCCCGTTCAAGTTTGCCTCTCGCCACGCCCAGCAGGACGTCGTGCTTGAGCGCTTCGACGATTACTGGGGCGACAAGGCGTATCTCGACCGCGTGACCTATCGCATCTACGAGAATCCCGAGGCTCTCGTGATGGCGCTCAAGGGCGGGGCCGTCGACCTCTATTCCCATCTGAGCGTTTCCACGATAAGCCAGCTCGGCGCCGAATTCACCATTCTTGAGGGAACGATGAATCTTGTGCAGGCGGTCTATCTCAACCATGCGTATGGGCCGTTGAGCGATGTGCGCGTCCGTCAGGCTCTGTGCTACGCCTTTGACCGTCAGGAGCTCTTCGACCTTACGGCGGGCGGACGCGGCTGGCCGCTCGGCAGCAGCATGTACCCGGCTTTCAAGAAATATTTCCGCGAGGATCTCAGCACCCTCTATCCGCACAATGTCGAGCGCGCCAAGGCACTGCTTGCCGAGGCGGGATATCCAAACGGCTTCGACCTCACCATCAAGGTGCCCTCCAACTATTCCCCCCACGTTGACGCCGGTCAGGTCGCGGCCGAGCAGTTCCGCGCCATCGGGATAAACGTCACGGTGGAGCCGGTCGAGTGGACGACCTGGGTCGAGGACGTTTACAAGGGCCGCAACTTCGAGGCGACCGTCTGCGGCTTCGACGCCTCGACGATGACCGCGCGCGCCCTGCTTGAGCGCTTTACCACAGGCAACAGCAAAAACTTCATCGGCTACTCCAGCGCCGAGTACGACGCCGCCTTTGCCGACGCGCAAAACGCGAAAAGCGACGATGTGCAGACCCGCGCCTACCTTGAGATGGAAGGCATCCTTGCAAAAGACGCCGCCAACGTCTACATTCAGGATCTTGTCGATTTCGTGGCGCTGCGCAAGGGGCTCACCGGCTATCACTTCTATCCGATCTATGTGATGGATATGAGCACGGTGCGCTACGAATAAACCTCAGAAGAGGAGGCGAACACTATGCGTTATACAGCGAAAAAGATCGGAACGCTGGTTTTGACGATGGTGCTCGTCTCCCTTTTTGTCTTTCTTGCGTTCTCTCTGCTCTCCGGCGACGCCGCGACGCGCATGCTCGGCACGGAGGCCACTCCCGAGCGCCTTGAGGCGCTGCGCGCGGAGCTGGGGCTCGACAAGCCGATGGGCGTTCGCTATGTAAAATGGCTCGGCGCGCTTCTGCGCGGCGACATGGGCACCTCCTACCAGTACCGTCTGCCGGTGGCGCAGCTCATCGGCGAACGCCTGCGCCCCACGCTGACGTTGACGCTTATGGCGTTCGCCTTGATCGTCGTCGTTTCCATTCCGCTCGGCGTTGTCACCGCGAAATACGCGGGCGGCTTTCTTGACCGTACTTCGACGGTACTGGGGCAGTTTCTGATGTCCGTGCCGCCGTTTTTTACCGGCATACTCTTCACCTATATATTCGGCCTGGTGCTCCACACCTTCGTCCCCGGTGCCTTTCCCCAGTGGGAGGACGGCGCGGGGCGCTATTTTGGCTATCTCTTTTTTCCCGCTCTTTCTATCGCTCTTCCACGCATCGCGATGACCGTTCGCATGCTCCACGGCTGCATTCTCGACGAGGCGCAGAAGGACTATGTCCGCACCTCGATGTCCCGCGGGCGCAGCCGCGGCAACATTCTCTATGTCCATGTGCTGAAAAACACGCTTGTCCCGCTGGTGACCTTTCTTGCCATGACGATGGCGGAGCTTGTGGCCGGCAGCGTTATCATTGAGCAGGTCTTTTCAGTGCCGGGCGTCGGCAGACTGCTCATCTCCGGCATTGCCAACCGTGACGCGCCTGTTGTACAGGCGGTCGTCACTCTGGTCTCATTCTGGGTCGTCGTCTGCAACCTTGCGGGCGACCTGATCGGTCGGCGCATAGATCCGCGTCTGCGTACCGGCGAGGGAGGCAGATCATGAAAAAACACAGTCATTTTCTGATCGCCGGTCTTGTGCTCTCGGCGCTGGTATTCGCGTTCATAATCCTCGGCTGGTTTTGGACACCCTTCGATCCCATGAAGATGAACGGCGCCGTCCGCGAAAGCGCGCCCTCGCTGGAGCATCTCATGGGCACCGACAAATTCGGGCGCGACATCCTTTCCCGCGTGATGAAGGGCTCGGGCTTCACGCTGTTCGTCGCGCTCGGCACCGTGCTCATCGGCACCGTCGCGGGCACGGTCATCGGCGCGCTGACCGGATACTTCGGCGGCTGGCTGGACGAGGCTCTGATGCGCATCGGCGACGCGCTGAGCGCTTTCCCGAGCTTTCTCATGGCGCTGGTGCTCGTGAGCGTGTTCGGCGCCGGGCGCAATCACCTTCTGCTCGCGCTCGGCATAGTTTTCATCCCCAGCTACGCGCGCATCGTGAGAACCGAATTTGCCCGCGCGCGAAACCAAAACTATGTCAAATCCGCAAAGCTGATGGGCGCGTCGACCGCGCGCATCCTGTTCATACATATCCTGCCGAACATCTGGCCGGTGCTGCTCTCTGCCATTACCATCGGCTTCAACAACGCCGTTCTCGCAGAGGCGGCGATGAGCTATCTCGGCATCGGCGTCTCGCCGGATGAGGCTAGCCTCGGCTATATGCTCAGCGACTCTCAGTCGTATCTGGCGGTAACGCCGTGGTACGCGCTCGGCTCGGGTCTTGTGATAATCCTTCTCATACTCGGCGTCGGTCTGATCGGCGAGGGCCTCAAGAGGAGGGATCTGTAGACATGCTGGAAATTCGCGATCTTCATGTACAATTCATCGGCTCACCGCGAGAGGCGGTGGGCGGGATCGACCTCACCATAAACGACGGCGAGGTCGTGGGGCTCGTGGGCGAGTCCGGCAGCGGCAAGACCGTCACGGCGATGACCGTGTCCGGCCTCATCGAGCGCAAGAAGGTCAACTGTCACGGCGAGGTGCTGCTCGACGGCGTCGATCTGCTCGCCCCGCGCTCGCGCGCGGAGCTGAGAAAGCTTCAGGGCAGCGTGATCGGCGTCGTGTTTCAGGAGCCGATGAGCGCGATGGACCCCCTCATGCGCATCGGGCCGCAGGTCGAGGAGGCGCTGGCGGTACACACGGCGCTGACAAAGGCCGAGCGCCGCGAAAGGGCGCTTGACGCGCTCCGCGAGGCAGACCTTCCCGACCCGGAGGACGTTTACGCCCGCTATCCCCATGAGTGCTCCGGCGGAATGCTGCAGCGCGTCATGATAGCCGCCGCGCTGGTGACCCGTCCGAAGCTCCTCATCCTCGACGAGCCGACCACCGCGCTCGACGTCACGGTGCAATCGGACATCCTGAAGCTTCTGCGCCGGCTCAACGAGGAGCACGGCATCTCCATGCTGCTCATTTCGCACAACCTTCAGGTCGTGCGCCGAATATGCAGCCGCGTCGCGGTCATGCAGCGCGGCAGGATCGTCGAGCAGGGGGCTATGGAGGAGGTCTTCCTCCGCCCGAAGCACCCCTACACCATTGAACTGATAAACGCCATACCCCGCAGGGTAAAAAAGGATCAATGCGATGGATGACCTTGTTCTGGAAGTCAAAAACCTAAGCGCGTGGTACCGTGAGACCGGCCCGCGCGGGCGCCACGTCAGGCACGACGTGCTGCGCGACGTCAGCTTTGAGCTGCGCCGCGGAGAGATACTCGGTCTCGTGGGCGAGTCCGGCACGGGCAAAACCACGCTCGTGCGAAACATCCTCGGTCTCGTCGAGACCCATA
>JAFZQQ010000129.1 GCA_017620315.1 Oscillospiraceae bacterium
CCGCCCAAGGAAGCGAGATCCGAAGCGAGCTTTCGTGAAGGCCTTCGACAAGCATACACAAGAGAAGAAAACCCATCCGGCCATACAACGCCGGATGGGTTTTCTGACAGCCGGAGGAGAGTTACCTCCCTCACGTCGACGATTCATTTTGATTAGCGAAAATACTGTACCGCGGACGCAAACATCGGAAGCTCATAGTTTCCGGGAACGTTGCGGTACAATCCCATGCCGACTCGCTCCGCGTGGCCCATCTTGCCGAATACCCGTCCGTCGGGCGAGGTCATGCCCTCGACTGCGAGCACAGAGCCGTTCGGATTAAAACGTACGTCACAGCTTGCTTTGCCGTTGAGGTCGACATACTGCGTTGCGATCTGCCCGTTCTCCGCCAGTGAGCGCAGCAGCTCGTCGGAGGCGATAAGCCGACCTTCGCCGTGCGAGATGGGGACACTGTAGACCTCGCCGACCTCGGCGAGCGACAGCCAGGGAGAGAGCGTCGAGACAACGCGGGTTCGCACGATGCGGGACTGGTGGCGTCCGATGGCGTTTGCTGCGAGCGTCGGGCTGTCCGAGTCAGAGTCGACTATTTTGCCGAAGGGCACAAGCCCAAGCTTTATCAGCGCCTGAAAGCCGTTGCAAATACCGCACATCAACCCGCCGCGCTTGTCAAGAAGCTCCTCTACACCCGCTCGGACGGCGGCGCTTCGGAAGAAGGCGGTGATAAATCTTGCCGAACCGTCCGGTTCGTCGCCGCCGGAGAAGCCGCCGGGAATGAACACAGCCTGCGCACGGCTAAGTGAGGAGGCAAAACGCTCGACGCTGCGCGAGACCGCGTCGGCGTCGAGATTGCGGACAATAAAGATCTCGGCCTCTCCGCCTGCGGCGCGAACCGCGCGTGCGCTGTCATATTCACAGTTTGTGCCGGGAAAGACGGGGATAAGGAAGCGGGGCTTCGCAGCCTTGACGACAGCAGGCACCGACGCTGCGCCGCGGAAGGAGAGAGTTTCGGGTTTTGCCGCATCAACGGTTGCCTGCGTGGGGTAGACGGGCTCAAGCGTGCTCTGATACGCGTTCAGAAGCCGTTCAAGCGTCAGCGTTTCACCGCAGCAGACCAGCTCTGGCTCGCTGACGGTGCAACCGACGGTCTCGCCGTCGGAAACGGTTCCGCCTTTCTCGTCGAGCTCAAGGATGAAAGCGCCGTGATCGCGGACAAAAAGCCGCGAAACGCTGAACGCAGGATCGAAGCGGAAACCGATCCCATTGCCGAAGCACATCTTCATTACCGCTTCGGCAACGCCTCCGGGACCGGGAGTATAGCAAGCAACAGCCTTGCCGCTGTGAAGCAGTGAGGAAACGCGGTCGAATACCTCAAGCTGCGACGAACTTTCGGGCAGGCCGTCATTATCCCGCTCCGGCGCTATGCGGATCACGCGGTGCCCCGCCGCTTTGAATTCTGGCGAAACAATGTCAGAAAGCTTTTGATTGGTCACGGCAAAGGATACCAGTGTGGGAGGAACGTCGAGCCTTTCATAGGAACCCGACATGGAATCCTTGCCGCCGATCGCCGCGACGCCAAGCCGCATCTGAGCCTCAAACGCGCCGAGAAGAGCGGCGAGCGGCTTGCCCCAGCGTCCGGGGTCGCGCCCGAGCTTTTCAAAATACTCCTGAAACGATAGATATACGTCGTTGCGATCCGCTCCAGTCGCAATCAGCTTGCAGACAGACTCCGTCACAGCGAGATAAGCGCCGTGATAGGGGCTGTGTGAGGATAACTCGGGGTCAAAGCCCCAGGACATGAGCGAACAGTCGTCCGTATCGCCCGTTTCAACAGGAAAGCGGTGCACCATCGCCTGGATGGGCGTGAGCTGATTCTTTCCGCCGAAGGGCAGCAGCACCGTACCCGCGCCGATGGTGGAGTCGAAACGCTCGGAAAGCCCCTGACGGGAGCAGCACGCGAGGCTTGACGCCATATTGAGACAGCAGTCGGTAAAGCTTCCCTGAGAGGCGTCTTTCCATGCCGCTGCACGTGCCGGTGCGGCAGTGATGTGCTTTTCCGCGCCGTTGGTGTCCAGAAACGCGCGGCTGAGGTCGACGACGGTCTTGCCGCGCCAGTGCATCGTGAGGCGAGGCTCCCTGCTGACCGACGCAACACGGCACGCCTGAAGGTTTTCCTCGCGGGCGAGAGCAAGAAAACGCTCTGCGTCCTCCGCGGCAACCACAACAGCCATGCGCTCCTGAGATTCGCTTATTGCAAGCTCGGTGCCGTCAAGACCCTCATATTTTCTGGGAACGGCGTCAAGGTCTATGTCGAGTCCGTCCGCAAGCTCGCCGATGGCGACGGACACGCCGCCCGCGCCGAAGTCGTTGCAGCGCTTTATCATGCGGCACGCCTCCGCATTGCGAAACAGGCGTTGGAGCTTCCTCTCCTCGGGCGCGTTGCCCTTTTGGACCTCCGCTCCGCAGGTCTCGACGGAGCGCGCGTTGTGCGCTTTCGAGGAACCTGTCGCGCCGCCGATACCGTCGCGTCCCGTGCTGCCGCCGAGCAGCAGGACAACGTCGCCGGGCTGCGGCGTCTCGCGGCGGACATTTGCCGCCGGGGCAGCGGCGATGACCGCGCCGAGCTCCAGGTGCTTGGCCGCGTAACCGGGATGGTAAAGCTCATCCACTATTCCGGTGGCAAGACCGATCTGGTTCCCGTACGAGGAATAACCCGCGGCGGCTGTCGTGACCAGCTTGCGCTGAGGGAGTTTGCCGGGAAGCGTCTCGCTGAGCTCCGTGCGGGGATCTGCCGCGCCGCTCAAACGCATAGCGCCGTATACATATCCGCGTCCCGAGAGCGGATCGCGTATAGCTCCGCCGATGCAGGTGGCGGCGCCGCCGAAGGGCTCGATCTCTGTGGGATGGTTGTGGGTCTCATTTTTGAACAGCAGCAGCCACGGCTCCTTCACGCCGTCGATCGTGACGTCGACCTTGACTGTACAGGCGTTGATCTCATCGGAAACGTCCAGCTTTTCGAGCCTGCCCTGCGCACGCAGAGACTTTGCGGCAACCGTGCCGATGTCCATGAGGCAAATGGGGCTTGTGCGCCCAAGCTCGCGCCGCGTTTCAAGATAGTGTTCCCACGCGCGCTTGAGCAGCTCGTCCTCAAAGCTCACGCTGTCAATGATCGTGTGAAAGGTCGTGTGACGGCAATGATCCGACCAGTAGGTGTCAAGCACACGAATCTCTGTGATCGTTGGGCTGCGCTTTTCTTCGTCGCGGAAATAACGCTGGCAGAATGCGAGATCGTCCGCGTCCATCGCAAGACCCAGACGAGAGATCAGTTCGACAAGGCCCTCCCGGCTAAGCTCGGAGAAACCGTCAAGGACTGCGACATCGCCGGGCTCGGAATAGGAGGATTCAAGCGTTTCCGGCTTTTCAAGGGACGCCTCACGCGCTTCCACGGGGTTGATGACGTAACGCTTTATCTCGGAAAGCTCTTCCTCACTCAGCTTGCCGTACAGAGCATAGACCTTGGCGGAGCGCACAAGCGGGCGCTCGGCGCCGGACAGGAACTGTATGCACTGAGCCGCGGAGTCAGAGCGCTGATCGAACTGACCGGGGAGAAACTCAACCGCGAAAACAGCGGCGTTGTCAAGGTGAATATCTGTACACACGTCGTCAAGCTGCGGCTCCGAGAAAACAGTCCTGACCGCGTAGTCGAACAAATCCTTGCCGACGTTTTCCACGTCGTAGCGGTTCAGCACGCGGACACCGGTGAGCCCCTTTACGTCCAGAAGCGCGCGGCAGTCCTGAAGCAGTGCGTTTGCTTCAAGCGCGAGAGCGGGTTTCTTTTCCACATAGACCCTGTAAACCATACCGTCACCTCTTTTTCAAAGCCAACATAGCACGCGCGCCGATGTCACGGCGGCAGTAGGAGTTTTCAAAGCTTATCTGTTCCGCAACGGCATAGGCGGAGGCTATTGCCTCCTCCAATGTCGCGGCGACAGCCGTGCAGCCGAGGACGCGTCCGCCGGAGGTGACGAACTTATCGTCGCGCTGAACAGCTCCGGCAACGTAAACGCTCTTTCTGAGCACTTCGGGAATTGTTAAGGGAAACCCCTTTTCATATACAGCGGGATAGCCGCTTGAGGCGAGCACTACGCAGCAGGAGCTCTTTTTTGAAAAGCGAACCGCTGCCTGTGCGAGCCTGCCCTCGGTAACGGCGCGCATAACGGTGAGCAGATCGCTCTCAAGCAGTGGAAGCACAGCCTGGGTCTCCGGGTCTCCGAAGCGGCAGTTGTATTCGATGACCTTGGGGCCGTCGGCGGTAAGCATAAGCCCAAAG
>JAFZQQ010000130.1 GCA_017620315.1 Oscillospiraceae bacterium
CTTCCCGGCGGAGACCGAGCTGATCCCGGCGGAGTATCTCTCGCAGCTCAATCGCTACGACTCCTACATGCTGCTCAACGAGATATACGCCCGCCACGGCAAGATATTCAAAACGGCGAAGATACAGAAATACTTTGAGGAGCAGAGCTGGTATGTGCCGGAAACGCGCGACAGCGACGTCGTGGAGGCCCGCTTCAGCGACATCGAGCTTCAGAACTTCCGCGCGATCATCGATTACCAGCGCTCGAAGGGGTATCGCCGATGACGGAACGCTATACCATGTGCGCCCCGTGCCTGTTCGGCCTGGAGGGGCTCGCCGCCGATGAGCTGCGCAGGCTCGGTATGGAAAACGTCGCCGCCGAGAACGGCCGCGTCTTCTTCACCGGCGCGGCGGCCGATATCGCGCGGGCCAACATAGGGCTGCGGACGGCGGAGCGCGTGCTCGTCGTCGCGGGAAAATGCCGCGCGGAGACGTTCGACGAGCTTTTCGAGGGCGTCAGGGCGATGCCGTGGGAGAGGTTTATCCCCATAGACGGGCGCTTCCCGGTGAACGGCTACTCCCTTTCGTCGGCGCTCCATTCCGTGCCGGACTGCCAGAGCATCGTCAAAAAGGCCGTCGTCGAGCGGCTGAAAACGAAGTATAAGACGAGCTGGTTCCGTGAGACGGGGGAAAACTACCGCATCCGCTTTTCCCTCATGAAGGACGAAGCGACGCTCACGCTCGACGCCTCCGGCACCGGCCTGCATAAGCGGGGCTACCGCCCGGCGGGGAACGCCGCGCCTCTGCGCGAGACGCTCGCCGCCGCCATGGTGACGCTCGCGCGGTACCGCGGCAGGGGCGCCGTGTGCGATCCCTTCTGCGGCTCCGGCACGATCCCGATCGAGGCGGCGCTGGCCGCCAAAAACCGCGCGCCGGGCTTGAACCGCGCTTTCGACGCCGACAGGTGGCTCATCGTCCCGAAAAAGCTCTGGGACGAGGCGAGAGCGGAGGCGCGCGACAAGGAGTTTTCCGGCGATTATGACATCTGGGGCGGCGACGTCGACCCCGCGTGCGTCACGATCGCAAGAGAAAACGCCCGCAGGGCGGGCGTTTCGGATATCGTGCGCTTTGAGACGGCGGACGCGCGGCGCTTTTCGCGCGCCGTCCCCGGCGGGCTCGTCATCTCCAACCCGCCCAACGGCGAGCGCGTGATGGAGAGGCGCGAGGCGGAGGAGCTGTACCGCGAATTCGGCGCCTGCGCGAAGGGGCTCGAGGGCTGGAAGCTGTATATCCTCTCCTCGCATCCGGAATTCGAGCGCGAATTCGGCCGCCGCGCCGACAAAAAGCGCAAGCTGTATAACGGCATGATCCAGTGCAATCTGTATATGTACCTGAAGTGAGGTCGCCATGCTGCCAATCGTGAACAGGGAAAACACCTGCTGCTTTACGGGCTACCGGCCCGACAAGCTGCCGTGGGGCGTCAACGAGGAGGACGAGCGCTGCCTTATCCTCAAGGAGAAGCTGGCCGACGTCGCCGCGGCGCTCTACGAGTCCGGCGTCAGGCGCTTTATCTGCGGCATGGCGCTGGGCTGCGACACCTATTTCTGCGAAGCGGCGCTGGCGCTGCGGGAGGAGCACGACGACGTGACGGTGGAGGCCGCGATCCCCTGCCTCGGGCAGGCGGAGCGGTGGCCGAAAGCGGACCGGGAGCGGTATTACCGCCTCTCGTCCCGATGCGACGTGGAAACGCTCATCGGGCGCGAGTACACGCCCGACTGTATGGCGAAACGCAACCGGTACATGATCGAACAGTCCTCCGTGCTCGTCGCCGTGTACGACGGCCGCTGGGGCGGCACGATGCAGACGGTGAATCTGGCGCGGAAGCAGGGGCTGGAGATCATTGAGGTCATGCCGTAAGAAGAAGGGCGCACTGCAAAATGCGTTCCCGGCTGTCATTCCGGGCCGGTGCCGAAGCACCGGCGTGGGGATCCGTCCTTTTAAGAAAGGAAAACGGATCGCCGCGGCCCCTGACGGGGCCTTACAATGACAGGTTCGGGCATTTTGCAGCGCGCTTTTTTGTTTTCACGGGGCCTTACAATGACAGGTTCGGGCATTTTGCAGCGCGCCTTTTTTGTTTTCACAGGACGCGGCGTCTTCGTGCGCTTCGTCTGCCCGCGCCAGTATTCCACGCGCTTTTTGAGCTCGTCATTCTGCCGGACAAGCTGTTCTTCGGGCGTGAGGCGGGTGGAAAAGCGAGTATCCGGATTGTTTTTATCAAATGTCCCGACGTTCCCGTCTGCGCTCTTGATCTGCTCCGGCCGGAATGCGATATACTCCTCGCCGCCGTTGTCGACGCCGTCATAGCCAAGACGCTCCAGATATTCTCTGGCCTTCACGCCGGCGTTGTTTTGGCCTTTGAAGCGGTTCAGTGCTTTGTAGGCTGTGCCCTCCGGCGCCGGGTTTTTGATGTTGAGATAATACTTGCCGATTTTAGACCCGTACCCGCCCGCATCCATCTCCCACGGGCTGAAAAAGGAACCCTGTATGTCCATCGTGCTGCGGCCCTTTGTCATGTCAAATACCGTAAAGTCCGCATCAGTCCCATGATATACCGCCAGCGGCCGTCCGTCTTCATTCACGACCTTGCTTGCTGGCTTCGGCCGGAAACTCTTATCGAGGGCCTTGACAGCCTCAAACAAATCTGATACCGTATCAATCGCGTTCCCCGTATTCGTGACGGAGCTAAGGGCTTGTCCCCAAACTCTAACACCTGCGGGGAACGCTTTTTCTATATTCTGGAGCTGATAGGCTCTCTTTGCCGTGTCCCTGCTGTTCGGATCGGCCATCTCCTCAACGTATAGTTTGAGCAGCTCCGACCCGTTTCCAATATCCGCGACGGCGTAAAGGCTGTGCATAAGCAGCGAATTCGGCGACTTTGTTTTGCTCATCGTGAAGCTATCCAGCAGAACAGCTTTATTCACAATGTCATCAATATATTCGAGATAAGGAATTGCAGCTTTATTAACCGCTGCATTGTGAGATCTCGTTTCGTTGAAAACCTTGCCCGACACATTGATATCCCAACCCGTGTCCTCGTTGTGCTGCAAGCCTCGCGCATTCCCCTGTTCCGTTGCAATCTGCACCGCCGTCTGATCGTTGGCCCTCCAGTCGCCAAACCACGCCCGGAAGAAGGGCGATTTTGTCCCAAGCTCCCGCCAGTATCTTCTGGCAAAGGCTTCTGTCTTCCGGATGTCCTCGCTCGTGAAGTCATTGACACTCTTGCGTCCGATGCTCTGCACGGCCTCGATGTCCTCATCGGTAACCTCCTCCACCGGCAGCCGCATGGAGAAGCGTATATCCTCCTTCTCCGGTTTAAACCTATCCGACAGTGGTATCACGTTGCCGTCGTCGTCGTAGGTGACGGGATCGGCGGATTTGATCTGTTCAGGCGAAAAAACTGCCGTGCTCACACCCGCCTCATCCTCAACATAAACGGCATCGTGATCCTTGCGTCTCCACTCCGCTACTCGCAGGCTATTTTCAGCCTCATACCATGGGATTGCCGTCTGTTTCGTATTCACAGGATTGCCGATTTTCAGATATGCGGCATATTCCTGCGCTCGGCTTCTGGCGGCTTTTCCTGCCTTTGCACCGCTGTCTGCGAAATAAATCAGGCCGGCGGAGTTTCCGGCTTGAAAAACCTTAATCCCTTTTCCGCCGATGTGCCATGCTTTGACAGTGTACCCCGCCTTCTTCGCCGCCTCGTCCACCATCCGCTGTGCGGTCTTTGTGTCGCCGCTCTCAACGGCAGTCATGTACTCGGCGTCCTGCTGCGGCGTGATGCGGGTGGAAAAGCGCACCTGCCCGTCTCCGCCAAAATCTTCTTTGATCTTATCGCGGTAACGGTTGGAAAACGGCGTCACATCGTTGAGTCGCACTTTGCCCGCCGCTTTTCCGAAGCTCCACTCCTGGCCGGTCAATTCTAAAGACGGGATCAGCTCGGTATTATATTTTTCCGCATTGGTCTGCCTGTATGGGATTACCACGACCGGAACGCTGTCAACGCCCTCGTTGGCCAGCAGCGCCATCCGGTGACGCCCCTCGTGGGACTCCACAACTCCGGTATCAAAATCCACGTACAAATAAGGCGTTTCTTTGGTGTCTCGCAAGCCCTTCTCGTCGAGCCGCCCGTATTTTTCGACGGTGTCCATCTCAATGTCAGCGCGGTCGGCTTCTGTGGCCGTAAGGGAAAGAAAATCGTCCGGGGATATGTGCGACGCATACGCTTTTGCGTAATCGGTATGGCTGCTGCTTTCGGAAACACCATAGGTTTTGTACAGGTCGCTTATACGCTCGTCTGTCCACGCCGCAGTACCGTCGCCGGTTAGTTTGATCCCATCCAGCGCAGCGTTAATAACGCTGTCACGTATCCCGGGGAACAGTTTTTCCAGCCCCTCGATGCGGTCTCCGGAAGCAATGCGGTTATATACCAGTTCAGCAAACTGTTTGGGAGATGTTTTTCTAATCAAATAAGATGCAGTTTCCCTATCCGCAGCAAGAGAGGTTAAGACTGCGCCCCTAACTGCTCCCTGTACTCTTTTTCCGAGGCCGCTGAAAGATACTCCTCGTAATCTTCCTCTACCATTTTCCGCAGTTCCCGGCTGGTTTTCGTGTCCCCGTAAAGAGCTTTCAGAGCTTCGAAGCACTCTTCCTTCGTCAGCTTTCTTCTTTTCTCCGCCATTCTCTTCCCCCTCCAGTCTCACACTGTATCTTTCCGCGCCCTCTTTCAGCACGAACTCGTCGCCCGTCAGCTCGTTGGCAGACCTGTTTCGAGTACGGAAAAAGGGGCGGAGGGCATCGTCATGCCGCTTATCCGCAATATCGGAAAAACAAAAAGTGCACGCCCATTATGACAGCGTGCACCTATTATGACAGCGTGCACCTATTATGACAGCGCGCCCTGATTTTTTTATGCCCGTCCCGTATGACGCTTCAGGCCGAAGCTTTGGCGGCCGAACTCGAAGATATCGCCGCCGTGAGCGTCGTTCGCGACGATGAGAGGCAGCCTCTCGACCGTCAGCCGCTTGACCGATTCGCAGCCGAGCTCAAAAAAAGCGATCTCCTCGGCGGCCTTGATGGAGCGCGCGATAAGCGCACCCGCGCCGCCCACGGCGCAGAGATAAAGCGCGCCGTTCCTGACGACGGCCTCGCGCACCGAGGCGTTCCGTTCGCCCTTGCCGATCATGGCGGTGAGGCCGAGGTCCAGAAGCCGC
>JAFZQQ010000131.1 GCA_017620315.1 Oscillospiraceae bacterium
CTCGCAGGAATGAACGCCGAAGCCTGCGTATACGCGGCCTGAGACAGCGCTGGCTGGTCAGCGCCGTGCTTCCGGTCGTGCTTTTGGTGATGTTCGCCGTTGCGGTGTTTACCATTGCCTCCGCACAGTATTACTATAACAGCATGCGCTCGGCGCTTGAAGCGCGCGCACGTATTGCCGCGGACACGTTCACCGGCTACGGCGTCAAGAGCTACGGCGAGTATTACCGCCTTGCCTCGTACTCGGTGGAGACCTTCGAGGAGAAGGATCAGCTCGAACTGCAATTCATCAACGCCAACGGACGCGTTCAGGCGTCGTCCTACGGACTGACCGCCGGGACCTCGCCCGGAACGCCGGACATCGCCTCCGCGATAAGCGGCAGCATGGGCTTCTTTCAGGGAAGAGACCCTCAGACGGGAGAGAACATACTCTCGGTCTCGTCGCCGCTGCAATTCAATGCCCGCGTTGTCGGCGTGCTGCGCTATGTGACGAGCCTGCGCGCGGTCGAGCACCAGATATTCCTCAACTTCCTCGGCTCGACGGTGCTGGCGCTTTTGGTGGTCGCGCTGATCGTGCTCTCGAACGCCATCTTCATAAACAATGTCGTCGAGCCGGTCGCGGTCGTGTCGGACGCCGCGCGGAGGATCTCCGGCGGAAGCTACGGTATCCGCATCGACAACCACTATCAGGACGAGCTGGGCGAGCTGGTCGACAATATCAACGACATGTCGCTGAAGATATCCCAGGCGGAGCAGATACAGCAGGAATTCGTCTCCTCGGTCTCGCACGAGCTGCGCACCCCGCTGACCGCGATAAACGGCTGGGCGGAGACGCTGGCGTTTGACCCGGTGGGCAACGCCGAGCAGACAAAGCGCGGGCTTGCGATCATCGAAAAGGAATCGCGAAGGCTCACGGCGATGGTCGAGGAGCTTCTGGATTTCACAAAGATACAGGACGGGCGCTTTACGCTGCGCATAGACACGGTGGATATCATCTCGGAGCTTGAGGACACCATTTATACCTACCGCGAGCTGTTCCGCCAGGAGAACATAGAGACGAGCTATACGCCTCCGGAGGAGGACGTGCCCGCGATAGCCGCGGACGGAGAGCGTATGAAGCAGGTCTTTTCCAATGTGTTCGACAATGCCTGCAAGCACGGAGGCGCCGGCAAGCGCATCGACGTTTCCGCCGCCGCGAGGGATGGGCGGATCGTTATCCGCGTGCGCGATTACGGCCCCGGAATACCCCCGGAGGAGCTGCCCTTTGTCAAGCAGAAGTTTTACAAGGGCTCGTCAAAGGCACGCGGCAGCGGCATCGGGCTTGCGGTCTGCGACGAGATTGTCAGGCTCCACGGCGGCAGCTTTACCATCTCGAATGCCGACGACGGCGCCACCGGCACGGTGGTCTGCATCGAGATCCCGATCTCCGCAATGGGCGAAAGCGATAAAAATGAAAAATTTTAGAACAAGTGTTGCAATGTTCTGAAAAGTGTGTTATCATCACATACGGAGGACAGCTATGGCAGAAAAGAGCTGCGCCGCGCCGACGTTTCGCACAAGCATCGGCGGGCAGGCGTTGATCGAGGGCATTCTGATGCGCGGGCCGGGGAAGCAGGCGATCGTTGTGCGCTCGCCGGAGGGGCTCGTCATAAAAGAGGAAGAGCTCAAGCTTGTGCGCGACAAATACCCTATTCTCGGCGTGCCGCTGATCCGCGGCGCCGTGACGTTTATCGATTCGATGGTGCGCGGCGTAAAGGCGCTGATGTTCTCTGCGGACTACTTCCCGGAGGACGATATGGCAAAGCCGACAAAATTTGACCTGTGGATAGAAAAGCATTTCAGCGACGAACGGGCGCAGAAGCTCGTCACCGCGTTTGCGGTCGTGCTTTCGCTGGGGCTGACGATACTTCTGTTTTTCCTGCTGCCGACCTTTCTCGCGGGGTTTATCGACCCGTACATCAAAAGCGCCGCGTTGCACAATCTGATAGAATCCGTCATAAAGCTCGCGATATTCTTTGCCTATATGCTGCTTGTGTCGAAGCAGAAGGACATTCAGCGCGTGTTCCAATACCACGGCGCGGAGCACAAGACGATCTTCTGCTATGAGGCGGGCCTTCCGCTGACGGTTGAGAACTGCCGCATGCAAAAGCGATTCCATCCGCGCTGCGGCACAAGCTTTCTGTTTGTCGTCGTCGTTATTTCGATACTGATATCCAGCGTGGTGTTCAGCTTTGTCGAGTGGAGGAACCTGTGGGTGCGCTTTGCGATGCACCTGCTGCTGCTTGTGCCGATCATCGGCGTGGCGTATGAGTTCAACCGCTACGTCGGCGGGCATGATACGCCGCTCACGCGCTTTCTTTCACGCCCGGGACTGTGGCTTCAGAATTTTACGACCAACGAGCCGGACGACAGCATGCTCGAGGTGGCGATAAAGGCGATCGAGCTGGTCATCCCGGAGGAAAAGGGCAAGGATACGTGGTGAGCGAAGAAGGTGCGAAAGGCGTATGGCGTCGACCTATTACAATCTGTATCTCGACCTGAGACGGCGCTTCCGTCTTGAGGGCGTGTTCGATCCCGACCGTGCGGCGAGAGAGCTTATGTGCGCCGCCTGCGGAAAGACGCATGAGGAGCTTGTCCGCGACGGGCGGCTTTACGCCCCTCCGGAGGCCGAGCGCGCGCTTGAGGAGCTTGCGCGGCGGCACCTTGCGGGCGAACCGGTGGCGTATCTTGTGGGAGAATGGGAGTTTTACGGCATCGGGCTGGATATCTCTCGCGCGGTTCTGATACCGAGACCGGATACCGAGGTCCTTGCCGCGCGCGCAATAGAAGCTGCGCTCGCATTTGCCGAGCCGCGCGTGCTTGATCTCTGTGCCGGGAGCGGCTGCATCGGGCTCGCGATCGCAAAGCACGTTCAAAACGCAAGAGTGCTGCTCGGAGAGCTTGACGAGGAGGCTTTGAAGGTCTGCCGCCAGAACATACGGCGCAACGAGCTCAGCGCGCGTGTGAGCGCGGTGCGCGTCGACGCGAGGGAAAAGCCGGAGCGGCGGCTGGGGGAGTTTGACGTCATTGTCAGCAACCCGCCCTATATCCCCACGGGCGATATAGAGACTCTGGACGTCTCGGTGAGAGAGCATGAGCCGCGCCTTGCGCTTGACGGCGGCGAGGACGGACTGGATTTTTACCGAAGTATCTGCTCGCTCTGGCGCGAGATGCTCCGCCCATGCGGAAAACTGCTGTTCGAGGTCGGCATCGGTCAGGCTGACCCCGTGCTGCGGCTGATGCGCTCGAACGGCTTCGGCGACATACAGGTGATCAAGGATCTGAACGACATCCCGCGCGTGGTCTGCGGTACCGTTTGGGATGAGATATAGCGGCAAAAAAATGACATCAACTTATATACTGGAGGAATTTGACAATGGCAGATAAGAACGCGGCCAAGACCGCTTCGCCCACGGATGAGAAAAAGCAC
>JAFZQQ010000132.1 GCA_017620315.1 Oscillospiraceae bacterium
GACCTGCTGTACTGCGAAGGCGTGCAGAAAGTCGTCGTGCTTGTCAGCGGAAGGAAAAATGAGATCGAGCGCGAGATCAATGAGCACACCCGTGCGATCATGGTCACGAACCCCGGTAACCCGACCGGCGTCGTGCTGACGCCCGAGGAGATGCGCATGATCGTGGACGTCGCCAAGAAGCACGACCTGTTCCTCATCGGCGACGAGGCGTACCGCGAGTTCGTCTATGGCGGCGAGCCCCTGCAGTCCTTCGGCGAGTTTGCCGACGCGGCTGAGAACGTCATCGTGGTCGACACCGTGTCCAAGCGTTTCTCCGCCTGCGGCGCGCGCATCGGCTGCCTTATCACCCGCAATCACGACCTGCTCGGCCAGGCGATGAAGTATTGCCAGTCCCGTCTGTCGGTCGCCACGCTCGACCAGATCGCCTCCGCGAATCTCTACACCGTCGGCCCCGAGTATTTCGCCTCCGTGCGCGAGGAGTACAAGCTCCGCCGCGACACCGTCGTGCGCAAGCTCGCCGAGATCCCCGGCGTCGTGTGCGAGTGCCCGAAGGGCGCGTTCTATCTGATGGCGGCGCTGCCCGTCGACGACGCCGACAAGTTCCAGACCTGGCTGCTCGAGGAGTTCGACGACAACGGCGACACCGTTATGTTCGCCCCCGGCGAGCCCTTCTACGCCACCCCCGGCAAGGGCAAGAACGAGATCCGCATCGCCTATGTTCTTGAGCAGAAGAAGCTCGAGCGCGCGATGGATCTCCTCGCCCTCGGTATCAAAAAATACAACGAAACGCACTAAATCACCGAAAGAACATACAGCCGCGCCCGCCTTTCGGCGGGCGCGGATTTTTTTCTTGCCGTGTGCGGGCGTTTGTGCTACACTTCACCCTGAAAAAACTGGGAAGGATCGGTGGGATCATGGACGAACTGTTTGCATTTCTGCAAGGCGAGGGCGTGAACGAAGCGCTGCTGCGCGGCGCGCGGGAGTTCCGCGATGCGCATCCCGTCGCGGCGGAGCACGCGGGGCGCGTACCGACGCCGGAGTATTTCTATTACGGCAGGCGTATTTGGGAGCTTGCGCTCGCGGCGCTGCTCGCAGGGCAGAACCTTCTGCTCGCGGGACCGAAGGCAACGGGGAAGAACGTGCTTGCGGAGAACCTTGCCGCGCTGTTCGCCCGCCCGATGTGGAACGTCTCGTTTCACATCAACACCGACGCCTCCGCCCTTGTCGGGACCGACACCTACGACGGCCGCGCCGTCGTGTTCCGCCCCGGCCCGATATGGCTGTGCGCGCACGAAGGCGGCTTCGGCGTACTCGACGAGATCAACATGGCGAAGAACGAGGCGCTTGCCGTGCTGCATGCGGCACTGGATTTTCGCCGCAGCCTCGACGTTCCGGGCTATGACAGGCTGGAGCTCCGGCCGGAGACCCGGTTCATCGCCACGATGAACTACGGCTACGCCGGAACGCGCGACCTCAATGAGGCGCTGACCTCTCGCTTTGCCGTGCTGGATATGCCGGAGATCGCCGAGACCGACCTTCAAAAGCTGATCTCGCGCCGCCACCCGGGCATCAACGTCAAAATACGCGACCAGCTTGTGAAGCTTTACGCGGAGCTTGAGCGCAAGGCTGAGAGCGCCGAGATATCCGACAGCGCGCTCGATCTGCGCGGTCTGCTCGATTCCGTGGCGCTGATGGAGCGCGGGCTGACCTCCGGCGACGCGCTGGAGCTGTGCATCGTAAACAAATCCTTCGACAGCTATGAGCGCACGCTCATACGCGACGTGATATCCGCGCGCATCCCCGCGGACCTCACGCGCGGCGACGTTTTCAGGGCATGATAAAGAAACGGTTTTCCGGCAGCGCGCGCCGCGCCCGGAACATCATCTGGAACGCCGCGGGGCGTTACGGCTTCGAGACGCCTTTCATGGCGTTTTACCCCAACGGAACGCCCGACGGATACTTCAACATGGTCGTCGGCCTGGTCGAAAAATGGCTTGGGCTTTCGCGGGTCTGGGCCTTTTTCGCGCGCTACGGCGGCGACAGGCGCGCAGAGGAATTCGACGAGCTTCTGTGGCTCGGGCTTGAAAACTGCGTCTATGAAAAGGAGCTTGCCGAGCGCCCGATCCTCGAGCGCCTCAGAAAGGCGCGCGCGGAAGAGTTTTTCGATATGCAGAAGCGGCTTTCGCGCCAGCAGACCGAAATGCAAAGCATGCTGGTCTACACACAGCAGGAGGCGCGCTGGGCTTCGGTGAGCGGCCGAAGCGTGCTGCTCAGCCCTCGCGAGCGCCGCATGGCGGAGGCGCTGAGCTTTCCCGGCGTGCTGGACGCGGAGGGCGTCGTCGCCGCGATGGAGGCGTTCCTGCTCGAGTTTTTCCGCTTCGTGCCGCCCTCGGAGCCGGCCGCGCCGAAAAAGCCAGGAGCGCTCGCCTCGCTTCTTTTGAGACACGAGCACAAAAGACGCGATACCCTGCTCGTCCGCACGGGAACGGCGGAGGGCGACCATCCGCGCGCGGTGCAGGTGACGCACTGGGGGCTTGGACGCTACATCGGGCCGTCCGCGGAGGACGAGGCGTATATCCGCGCCGTGTTCGGTGAAAACCTGCTTGCGGGCCGGGAGCTTCATGCGCTTGAGAACGAGCTGTGCTGCGGTATAGACGAGGGCTGCCGCCTTTGGCTCACGGCTCCGTCCGCACCCGCTGCCGGAAGCGGTGCGGAGACTCGCGAGACCGCCTCCGCGCGCGAGGACGCCGCGCGGCAGCATAAGAAAAACGAGGCGTTCCTTCACGAGCATTCCCGCGCGGTGCAGGGCAGCATCCGCCGCCTCACCGCGCGCATAGACGCGGTGCTGTCGTCCTTTCTCCGGCGTGAGCCGGAGCCCTCGCGCGCAGGACGGATACGCCCGGAGACCGCCTACCGTCTGCCGCTGCTCGGCGATACGCGCGTGTTCCTCCGCGACGGAGAGGAGCGCGAGAGCGAGCTTTGCGTCGAGCTTCTGCTCGACGCCTCGCAGTCCCGCATGAACGTGCAGGAGATCATCGCCTCGGAGGCGTACATCATCGCGCGGAGCCTTGAGAACGTCCACATTCCGGTTCGCGTGCTTGCCTTCCGCAGCCTGCGCGGCTTTACCGTGCTGGAACGGCTCAAGGATTGGGACGAGCACGGCTGCGAGGGCGTGCTGCGCTATTTCGCCGGCGGCTGGAATCGCGATGCGCTTGCGCTTGAGACAGTCGGAAGACTGAAAAGCGATATTGCTTTACAGGACAGACAGAGAATGCTTCTTGTGCTGACCGACGCCAGCCCGAACGATTCCGCGCCGCTCGCCGCGACGGACACGCTGCTCTCGCGCGAGTACGAGGGCGCGGCGGCGGTGAAGGCTGCGGAGGACGCCGTGCGCTCGCTCAGAGCCGGAGGCATGCGCGTCGGCGCGGTGTTCCACGGCAGCACCGCGCACATCGAGAACGTGCACCAGATCTACGGCCACGCCTATGTGCGCATACAAAAGGCGGCGCAGCTTGCCCAGGGCGTCAGCGAGCTGCTTCTGATGCTGCTGCGAGAGCTTAGGGAATAAACAAAACGGAGGCGAAACTGCCTCCGCTTTGTATTATACTGTCGAAAAATCACGGATAGTATTTATCTGTCGGGCTTTTTCTGAGTGCGGCGTCGGTCATCAGATCGTCGTCAACGCCGGTCACTATCCCGCTTTGGCGCAGGATATCCTTTGCGTGCGCCTCCTCGGACTCCGGGACCTTGACCCAATAGATATCGCGGTCGATCTTCCCTTTCGCCCCAAAGTCGCGCGGATCGAGCTTCGCGCCGCAGCCTCCGGCCATCACGACGTCCTGAAGGTAGTGGCCGGCCCTTGTGCCGCGCAGCCCCGCCCGCTTGAGCGTGGACTTGATCTGGAGCCAGGTCTCGCGGTCGCGCTTTTTGAATATCTCGGTCTTCTTTTCAAACATGCCCTTCGCCTCCTTTGCGAGTTGTTGCTTCCCCGCAACAGAGTATAACACCCTGCGCGCTGCCGGTCAACCGTTCTGACGGATAATATAAAAAAGGGCTGAAAGACCGCCCAAAACACTTGAAATGCCGGAGCAAATGTGGGATAATATATTCTGTATTTTTGCACACAGCGTAAACATCTCCGCTGCCCTTTCCCGGGGCACGGCAAGCCGAAATGAGGACGCTTATGGACAAGAACCGCGCGCATCGTCTGGTGATCGCGTTCATAACGGTCGCGTGCATCGGACTGACAGCAGAAAGCATGATGATGGGCTGGGAGTTCTGGATACTGCCTATCTTCATCATCGGTACCACCGCTTTGTGGGTGATGCACATCTCACAGCGGACGGACGACAGATACCGTGAGAATTTTTATCTTCTCTACGGTCTTTTTGCCGCGTTCTTCCACGGGGTTCACGAGACAAGCTTTTTCGATGTCGCCGTCGTGCTGCTGCTCATGCTCTCGGTTTACTCCCTGCTGGATCGCATCTATATGCTCAACATTATTCTCGCGGAGTATTTTCTGCTGATCGGGGTGCAGATCGTACTTGCGCTGCGAAGCGGAAGCGTGACGTTCGATCCGCTCAACATTTCAAGGATCGTGCTGCACACCGCGGTCGTTGTCGGCGTATATACGCTCTGCCGGGTGAATATCGGCAACAGGCTTGCGACAGCCAAAGTCCTGAGCGAGCACGAGCAGGAGATCAACAGCTATGAAGAGGATATGGAGGACTTCCTCTCCAACATCTCCCACGAGCTGCGCACGCCCATCAACGTCGTCAACGGCATGTCCGAGCTGCTCATCAAAAACGGCGCGGGAGAGGGCGCCGAGATCGTAAAGAAGGCCGGTCTCCGCCTTTCCTGTCAGGTCGAGGACATTCAGGATTACACCGAGGCGAAGCGCGCCCACATGATCCTTGAGGAGGAGGACTACATGACCACGTCGCTGATAAACGACGTGGTATCCGGCTACCGGCACTACGACAACGCGGACGAGCTGGAGCTGGTCGTGGACATGGATACGCGCGTCCCCGCCGTGATGCACGGCGACGTCGGCAAGCTGCGCAAGATATTCCGCCATCTTCTCGACAACGCCGTGAAGTTCACAAGGCGCGGCGGGATACTGATACGGATGTACGCCGTACCGAAGGACTATGGCGTAAACCTCTGCATCGAGGTCACGGATACGGGCTGCGGAATGACGCGCAGGGATATCGTCGGTGTGACAAAGGGGCTTTATCAGGCGAACAAGAAGCGCAACCGCAGCACCGGCGGCATAGGTCTCGGGCTCTCCGTGGTCTACGGCCTGGTACACACGATGGACGGCTTTGTCAAGATCGAGAGCGCGAAGGGCCGCGGCACAAAGGTGCGCGTAACGGTTCCGCAGAAGGTCGTGGACAACACGCCCTGTCTGAAGCTCGGCTCGACCATAAACGGGGACATACTGTTTCATGTGCGCTCGGAGAAATACCGTGTGCCGCAGGTGCGCGAGTTCTACCGCGGCATGGCGATCCACCTCGCGATGGGGCTCAACTGTCCGCTTTATTCCGCGGAGAGTGTGAACGAGGTCGAAATGCTTCTTGGGAAGATGAACGTGACGCACATCTTCATGGGGCAGGAGGAGTACGAGGAAAACCCGAAATACTTCGACAAGCTCAGCCGGAGCGGCGTTATAGTTACCGTGTCTGCGCGCGCGGGCTTTCGCCCCAACCCGGACGGCGGCGTTATCGTCATGCCCAAGCCGCTCTACGGCATACCTGTCGCCAGAGTGCTCAACGAGGGCAAGAACGTCCGCATAGAGATCGCGGAGCACAGGGGAAAACCTGTGTTCTCCGGCGTACGTGCGCTGGTCGTTGACGACGAGCCGATGAATCTGGTGGTCGCCAGAGGGCTTCTGGAGGATCACAAAATGCTTACCGACACGGCGGAGAGCGGAAAAGAGGCAATCGAGAAGTTCAGAACAAAGGACTACGACGTCGTTTTCATGGATCACATGATGCCGGAGATGGACGGCGTGGAGGCAATGAAGCGGCTGCGCGAGACAGCGAGGGAAAAGGGAAAGACGGCTCGCATTGTCGCGCTGACCGCGAATGCGGTCAGCGGCGCGAAGGAAATGTTCCTGCGCGAGGGCTTCGACGGTTTTATCGCCAAGCCCGTCGACGTGAGCGAATTTGAGCATGTTCTTGAGCGCGTGCTTCCCGAGTCCATGGTGACCTATGAGGGAGGTGACGCAACGTGAAGGCGATAAAAAGGCTTTCCGCATGGCTCCACGATTCAAACGTGGACTCTACCGAGCGCGTTTTTGTGCTTCTGACGGTCATTGCCGAGATCGGCGTCACCATAGCCATGCTCGGCGACGCCTTAAGCAACGAGAGCTTTTTTGAGACAGCGGTGCTCATCTTTGTTGTCATTCTTGTCCCTGTTGCGACGCTGCTCGGCGTCAGACACAGAAAGATCCAGGTTTCGATCCATATCATCATATTGAGCCTTGTCTTTATCATCCTTCCGGTCGTCTTCTTCTTCGGCGGCGGCGTGGAGGGCGGCAGCGTGGTCTGGATCGTCTTTTCCTTCCTCTATGTCGGGCTTGTGCTTCGCGGCGTGTGGCGCACGGCCATGCTGGTTTCGCTGACGGTGCTTTCCTTTGTCGGGTTTCTGCTCGAATATCTGCACCCCGAGCTGGTCGTCCAGCACACGCGCAAGATGTTCTATATCGACTCCTACATTTCGCTTATCGTCGTCGGCATGGTCATCTTTGTCATGGTCTGGTTCCAGAACAGGCTCTTTCAGGAGGAAAACCGCCGCGCCAGGGAAGAGACGCTGAAGGCGGAGGAGCTCAACCGCGCGCAGAACCGGTTCTTTTCCAGCATGAGCCACGAGATACGCACGCCGATCAATTCGATACTGGGCCTCAACGAGCTGATTTTGCGTCAGGAGGACGCCTCTGACGAAATCATCCGTGACGCGAACAATATCAACGGCGCGGGCAAGATGCTGCTCTCGCTTATCAATGATATCCTTGATTTCTCCAAGATCGAGGCGGGCAGCATGGACATCGTGCCCGTGGAGTACCGCGTCGGAGATATGATGTCTGAAATCGTGAACATGGTGTGGCTCCGCGCGAGCGAAAAGGGGCTCAAGTTCAACGTCGATATCGATCCGCAGGTGCCGTCTGTGCTCTTCGGCGATGAGGTGCGCATCAAACAGATACTCATAAATCTTCTCAACAACGCCGTCAAGTATACGCAGTCCGGTTCTGTCGGGCTGCACATCGAAAGCGAGGATACGGGCGACAACAGCGTGCTGCTCACCATCTCCGTCACCGACACCGGGATCGGGATCAAGCAGGAAAATCTTCCCTATCTGTTCGACGCCTTCCGCCGCGAGGATCAGGAGAAAAACCGCTATATCGAGGGCACCGGGCTGGGGCTTTCGATCGTCAGGCAGCTTGTCGATCTGATGGGCGGAACGGTCACCGTCAACAGCGTCTACACGCAGGGCTCGACCTTTACCGTCAGCCTGAAGCAGGGCGTCGTCATCACAAAGGCTGTCGGAGACATCAGCATCACCAGCTCCGGCGGCACGGCGCGCCACAGGCATGAGCATCGCTTCAGCGCACCTGACGCAAAGGTGCTGATAGTTGACGACAACGAGATGAACCTTGAGGTGGAGAAAAAGCTTCTCGGCGACACGGAGATGAGGGTCGACACCGCGATGAGCGGCGCGGAGGCGCTGGATATGGCGCTGCGCGCCCGCTATGACGTCATATTGATGGATCACCTTATGCCGGAGATGGACGGCATAGAGTGCCTTGAGCGGCTCAGAGTGCAAACAGGAGGCCTGAACAAGAACGTCCCCGTCGTCGTGCTCACCGCGAACGCGGGCAGCAAGAACCGCGAGCTTTACAACGCCGCGGGCTTCGACGGATACCTTGTAAAACCGGTATCGGGTGTCCAGCTTGAGGATATGCTGCTTCGGCATCTGCCCGCGGAGAAGGTCTTCCGTACAGACGGAAGCGATATGACCGGCGAGGAAATGAGAACCGCCAAGGGCTA
>JAFZQQ010000133.1 GCA_017620315.1 Oscillospiraceae bacterium
CTTCCTCTCGTCGTTCATGTCCCCGGCACAGCGGCTCATCGCGTCCGGTCAGCAGATACAGGAGATGCGCACAAGTATGGAGCGCATTGAGGACGTGATGGAATACCCGGAGGACGAGGCGCTCGCGGCGGAGGCGGCTTCTGCCGAGGAGGACGCAGAGGAAAGCTGCGACAAGCTCAGCGGAAGTCTCGTGATGAAAAACGTGACCTTCGGCTATTCCCGACTGGCTCCGCCTTTGATCGAAAACTTCAATTTGGAGCTCAAGCAGGGTCGGCGCGTGGCTTTCGTCGGAACCTCCGGCTGCGGCAAGAGCACTCTGGCAAAACTGATCTCCGGACTGTACCAGCCCTGGAGCGGCGAGGTCTTATTCGACGGCAAGCCCATAAGCGAGATCGACCGCAGTGTGTTCACAGGCTCCGTGGCGGTGGTGGATCAGGACATAATACTGTTTGAGGACACCGTTGCAAACAATATCCGCATGTGGGACAGCTCCATCGAGGATTTTGAGGTGATCATGGCCGCGCGCGACGCACAGCTCCATGCCGACATCATGCAGCGCGAGGGCGGCTATCAGTACAAGATCACCGAAGGCGGCAAGGACTTCTCGGGCGGTCAGCGGCAGCGCATGGAGATCGCCCGCGTACTTGCTCAGGATCCCACCATGATCATCATGGACGAGGCCACAAGCGCGCTGGACGCGAAGACCGAATACGACGTGGTGAATTCCATCAAGAACCGCGGCATTTCCTGCGTGGTGATCGCGCACAGATTGAGCACCATCCGGGATTGTGACGAGATCATCGTTATGGAGCGCGGCAAGGTCGTGGAGCGCGGTACCCACGACGAGCTGATGGCGCTGGACGGCGTTTACAAGACGCTGGTCACTTCGGAATAAGGAGGGGAGCGCATGGGATGGTTTGACGAGCAGATCCGGGCAAGAAAAGACGCGGATCAAGCGGTATTTGAAGAATCCTTCCGGCAGATGGCCGGCGCGGTCATGGGACGGCGCATGAGCGAAGCCCTGAATGATGACCGGCAGATCACCGAGGACGCCATCGGTGAGATATTGAAATACTATCACGTCAAGCCGCAGGAAGTGCCGGAGAATATCAGGGATATGAACGAGGTTCTGGAGTACCTGCTTCGGCCATACGGCATTATGCGCCGGAACGTCCGGCTGGATCCCGGCTGGTATCACGACGCGGCGGGCGCCATGCTCGCCACGCGCGCCGACGACGGCAGCGTGGCGGCGCTTCTGCCGTGCGGTCTCTCCGGTTACCGTTTCTATGACCGAAAAAGCGGAAAGACCGTCCGGATCAACAAGCATACCTGCTCGCTGATCAAGCCCGAGGCCATCGCTTTTTACAAGCCCTTTCCGCTCACAAAGATGAGCATGGGCGGTCTTGTGAAGTATATCATTCAGCAGATCGAGCCTTCGGACGTCGCGCTTCTGGCGATCACCATGCTTGCGGTCACCGGCCTCGGAATGCTGACTCCATGGCTGAACAAGCTGCTCTTTTCGGACGTGCTGGCTTCCGGCAGTACGGGAACGCTCCTCGGCGTCGGGACATTCCTGATCTGCGCAACTGTCAGCGCGCTTCTGTTCGGCTCGATCAAAGCTCTGCTCACAGCGCGGATAGGCACAAAGCTGAACCTCGACGTGGAGGCGGCGACGATAATGCGCATACTCAGCCTGCCTGCGGATTTCTTCAAAAAATACAGCTCCGGCGAGCTGAATAGTCGCGTCCAGTACGTCAGCGGACTGTGTGATCAGCTTGTGAGCATGGCGCTCTCAACGGGATTGACAAGCATTTTTTCGCTGGTCTATATCGCACAGATATTTGTTTACGCGCCTGCCCTCGTCGTGCCTGCGCTGCTCATTACGCTTCTGACACTGCTCGTGACCTGCCTGCAGATGTTTGCGCAGATGAAGATCAGCCGCAGGCAGATGGAGCTTGCAAGTAAGGAAAGCGGCATGAGCTATCAGCTCATCTCCGGCATCCAGAAGATCAAGCTCTCCGGCGCGGAAAAGAGGGCCTTTGCCCGTTGGGGCAAGCTCTACGCGAGCGAAGCGGAGCTTCAGTATAATCCCCCGACTTTTTTGAAGGCGGCTCCCGTCGTGACGTTGGCAATTTCCCTCATCGGCACGATGTTCCTGTATGGAGCAGCGGTCAAAAGCGGCGTCAGCGCGGCGGAGTATTACGCTTTCAACACCGCGTACGGTATGCTGAACGGCGCGTTCATGGCGCTTGCCGGGATCGCCGCGGGCGTGGCGCAGATCGAGCCCGTGTTGGAAATGGTAAAGCCTATTTTAGAGGCGGAGCCCGAGGTGGCGGAAGACAAGCTGGTGCTCACCCGCCTCACAGGCGGTATTGAGCTCAACAACGTTACCTTCCGCTACACGGAGGATATGCCTCCCGTTCTGGACGATTTAAGTCTTAAGATTCGTCCCGGCCAGTACGTCGCCATAGTGGGAAAGACCGGCTGCGGCAAATCCACGCTCATGCGTATCATGCTGGGCTTCGAGACCCCGCAGAAGGGCGCGGTCTATTACGACGGACGGGATCTCAAACGCATCGACCTGAAATCCCTGCGCCGCAGGATAGGCGCTGTAATGCAGAACGGCAAGCTGTTCACGGGCGACATCTTCTCCAACATAACCATTTCCGCCCCGTGGCTCACGCTCAAAGACGCATGGGAGGCAGCGGAGACAGCGGGACTTGCCGACGATATACGCGCTATGCCCATGGGGATGAATACGCTGATCAGCGAAGGTCAGGGCGGTATGTCCGGCGGACAGCGTCAGCGCCTTCTGATCGCCCGCGCTATCGCGCCGAAGCCGCGCATACTCATGTTTGACGAGGCAACGAGCGCTCTCGACAATCTCACGCAGAAGCAGGTGTCAGAAGCGCTTGACCGCATGAAGTGCACCCGCATCGTGATCGCGCACAGGCTGTCTACCA
>JAFZQQ010000134.1 GCA_017620315.1 Oscillospiraceae bacterium
GCGGCATACCGCGAGAACTGCATGGTCGAGAACTTTATCCGGGAGTTCGATCAACTCGACGGCGTCGACGTCATGGGTGTCTACGGCGCGGCGCACACGCGCATCAACGCGACGGCGCAGCGCGCGAGAAGCCTGCCCTGCATGGCGAACCAGCTTTCCGGTCGCTACTGCGCCCTGCTGCACACGGAGGATCTGACATACCTCACCAAGCGCGCCGAGCCGATCCGCGAGGATACGCTGGAGATCGGCGGCAAGACCTACCGCGCCTCGTATTTCGGCGAGGAGAACATATCGTCTGTGCTGCCCAAGTATCAGAGCCGCGCGTTCTGGCGGCTTGAGGACGCCTACGACGATTTTAAGAGCTGCGCGAAAACAGGCGACAAACTGCCATGCGGCAACTACCCGATGCGCATCGCGACCGGCGAGGTCTTCGTCATCGACTATACCCGGAAGGACGGTTCCGTCGAGCGTAAATACTACCGTTCGGACGGCACACAGTACCAGGGACAGGATACGACCGTCGGGTTCGGAGTAAAATAAAGTAAACCCCCATGCGACAATGTTTACAAGTCGCATGGGGGTTATGTATGGGGGCTTTATCAGGCGGTTGCCCGGTTCAGCTCGGCGAGCATCACGTGCTCGGGCAGCGGGCGGCTGTCGAAGCCGAGGACCTCGCCGTCGGCGTCGTCGACATAGCAGTCGTAGCGCGTCCAGTCGTTCTCGAACGTGACCTCGTAGAAGCCCTCGGTGTGGCGGACGTCGAGGTTGCAGACGTCCTTGGCGTTGACGGAGGCATAGCTGACAGCGGCATTAATAGCGGTGTTGGCATTGATGTTTTTCATAGTGGTAAGCTCCTTTCAAATTCTTATGTCCGTCCGCCGGAGCGGAGTGTTTCTTCCTTCGATGGTTTAAGAATACAGGGCAATTCTAAGAAAAAAATTAAGAGGCAAAACTTTTTGAAAAAGCCTTGCCTCTTATTCTTTTGTGCTTCTTTTGCCGCTTATGCCGTTACGCGCCACGCCTTGCACAGCGGGGCGAAGGTCTCGCGGTCGACGAGGAAGAGCTTGTAGGTATAGCCCTCCTGCTTTTTGAAATTAGTGCTGCTGTAGGAATCACTGTACGCGTTGAAGGTCTTGATCTCCGCCAGCTTTCCGTCCGCGTCGTAGCACGCGGCGATCACCAGCGCGGTATCCTTCACGGCGTAGGAGGCGACGAGCTCGTCATAGCTGTTGAAGGCGCCCGCGACGGCGTAGTCCGAAGTCTTCCGCCACTGTGCGAAAAGCCACAGGCTGGAGCTGCCCGTCCTTGTGACCGTTGCGCCGTCTGCGTACGCGTCCCCGGAGCCGCTGCTGTTCGTGTTCCAGCCGGTGAAGACGTAGCCCGCGCGGACGAATTCACAGGGACGCAGCGCAGCCGGATCGCCGCTGTTGACGTCCTGAGTCTTCATATAGCCTGCGCCGTTATTGGCGCTGTAGTAGATGGTGTAATAGGTCGTACTCTCCCACTGCGCGTAGAGCGTTATGTCGTCGTATATGAGGATGTCCCCGCCGTCGTCGTAGAGCGCCGCGCCGCCCTTGCCGTCCTTCGTCGTGCTCCAGCACTTGAATTTGTAGCGCGGACGGGTGAACGCGTTCGCGGTCAGGGCAGCCGTTTCCTCTATCGTCACCCTCTGCGCCGCCATCGTTCCCTCGCCGCCGTTGGCGTCGAAGGTCACCGCCGCGTAGTCTGCGGGGTAGGTGAACGAGCGCCGCGTCGCGTTCAGCAGGGCGGCGTTGTTGTATGTGTCGATTTTGATTTGTTCCCACTCCGCATCCGTGCCGCTGTAGTAAACTGTCAGTGTGTCGCAGCCATCAAATGCGCTGTATTCGACCTCTCTGAGCCTTTTGGGGAGAGTAACGCTCACAAGCGATGCGCAGCCCTGAAAAGCTCTGTTGCTGATCTCCTTCATGGCTCGCGGCAAAACGACGCTCTCAAGCGATGAGCAGTGATAAAACGCCAACTCTTCCACGTATTCCGTGCCGCGCCCCACCGTAACGCTCTTGAGCATGGAGCAGTTATAAAACATTCGTTGATTGATGTATTTAAGATGCGGTGGGAGCGCGATGCTCTCAAGCGCCGTGCAGCTCTCGAAGGCGCCGCGCACGGTCACTCCGCCCGCGAAACCGGTCCCGGGATCGACGGTCACAAGGCTGTCCGGGAGAGAGATGGCCTTGAGCGAGGTGCAGAATTCAAAAACCCCGGATCCCATGCTTGTAACGCCGGTCGGGACGATAACGCTTTCAAGCGCACTGCACTCGGAGAACGCGCTGGCTCTTATCGTCGTCGCACTCGCGGGAAGGTGGACGCTTTTAAGCGAGGTGCAGCCCATGCAAAGCCCACCATTCACCTCCGTCACGCCGTCCGGCAGCGTGAGGCTCTCGATCTTGGCGCAGCCCTTGAATGCGTAGGCGCCTATGTAGGTCACTCCGGCGGGGATAGTAATGCCCGGAAGCAGCGCGCAGCCCTCGAACGCCTTTTCGCCAATGTAGGTGATCCCGCTGTGGAGCGGCGCGTTGGTGAGCTTGGCGCAGCCGCCCAGAAGGCCGTCCGGAACCGTCGTGATCTTATTGGGGATGACCAGGCTCGTCAGCGACTCGCAGCCGTAAAACGCGCCGCCTCCCAACTCGGTGAGCCCTGCGGGGAGCGTTACCCCGTCAAGCTTTTTGCAGCCGTTGAACACGTTATTTTCGATTGCCAGCAGGCCGGCCGGCAGCGTCGCGCTTTCAAGCGACGAACAGCCGGAAAACAGTCCCAGCCTCAGCCTTGTCACTTTTCCCGGGATCGTCACGCTCTTGAGCGACTCGCAGGCGGCAAACACAGTCTGTCCGATCTCAGTCAGGGTACTCGGGAGCGACACCTTCTCAAGCCCCTCGCAATACCTGAACGCGTCGAAGTCTATATCCGTTACGCCCTCCGGGATCACGATCTCCTTGAGCGATTCGTCATACATGAACAGAGCGTGCGAGATCTCCGTCACGCCCTTGGGGATGTTGGCGCTCGCAAGAGAGTGGCACTGGCTGAAAGCGCCATTTCCGATCGTCGTCACGCTGTCGGGAAGCACGAGGCTTTCAATTTTGCCGTCCGCCCAGAACGCGTCCTCGCCGATCTCCTCAAGGCCGTCGTTGAAGGTTATGTTTTTGAGAAGCTTGCAGTTTCTGAAGGCGCATTTGCCGATACGCTTGACCGACTTCGGAAGCTTCACCGCCGTGATCGCGTCGAAGTACTGAAAGGCGTAATCACCGATGCTCGTGATGCCTTTGCGGATATCCAGATTGGTGACCTGCTTGCAGTATTCATGGTATGGGGTGCTGTTCGAGTACTGCTCATACTCGTACATCGGCCCTGTACCCTCGATGACCAGAGTGCCGTCGTTATACGTCCAGGTCACGTTCTCGCCGCACTTGCCGGTTGTCGCGTTATCCGCGCGCGCAGACGAGGGTGCGAGTGTGAACAGCAGGATGAGCGCCAGCAGCGCGAGCGCCGTTTTGCGTATGCTCTTCATGGTGTATCCTCCCAGCTTGATTTGTCCTCATATTCTATCATGGACGGCGCGGTGTTGTAAAGGAAAAAGCAATTCCGCAGCCCGTCACAGCGGAAGCGTCACGGTGAAGGTGCTGCCCTCGCCGAGCTTGCTTTCCACGCTTGCCTTCCCACCCTGAAACTCAGCCATTTCACGCACCATGGAGAGTCCGAGTCCCGAGCCGCCGTCCTCCCCGCGCGAGGCGTCCGCCTGCCAGAAGCGCTGCCAGATCTTGTCGAGATCCTCCGCTGCGATGCCGATCCCGTCGTCCGCGACGCGGATCACCGCCATGCCGTTTTCCTTTTTGAGGGACAGCGCGACATGCCCGCCCTCCTTGCCGTATTTATAGGCATTTTGCAGCAGGTTCTGCACTATGCGCGA
>JAFZQQ010000135.1 GCA_017620315.1 Oscillospiraceae bacterium
CGATACGAGCCTATTATAGCGGAACTCCTGAGAAAAATAAAGTACCTTTTGGCAATTTTATGTAAATTTGTATGAAATTTTTTAATCATCCTCAGCGGAGCTCTCAACAGACGCAGAAGCTCGACCAACGTGCCCGCCCAGAATTCCCACATCGGGCGAAGCAGCGGCGCGAACGCGCTGAAGTACAGCACGGCGCCGGCAGCGGCGGCAAGCAGCGCGTAAAGCCGCAGTTCCCCACCGCCCACGCGCATTGCGAACACGCCCAGCGAAAGGATGAGCGCCGCGCAGAACAGCGCGTCGAGCGCGGCGGTGAGCCCGGGGCGCGAACGCCTGCGAAAGCGCAGCGCGCGCAGCAGGTCGTAGAGCAGCGCAAGCGCCATGCCGAGCAGCAGCGCTGCCGCAAGCATACGGAGCTGCTCGTCTGTCTCGACGCGCATCAGCCGCCGAGGATCCGCGAGAACAGCCCGCCGCCGCGCGCCGCCGGCGCGTCCTCATAGCTGATGGCGTCGACGCGGCCGTTGACATGCAGCTCGCCGCCGTCTACGCTCAGCTTGTCGATGTGCAGCTCCTCGCCGGTGACGACCAGAGTGCCCTCGGCGGTGTTCATGACGATCTCACACTCGTCGAAGCGGTCGACGTCCTCAACGCCGCTGACCGTCAGAGCGTCCCGGCCCTCGAGCACGATCCTGTGACCGGCGGCAAATTCGGTATCATAAGCCATAAGTAAAACCCCCCATACAACGTAATTGTATGGGAGGTTTGTCTCAAATATGACTCATACCTCGCGGTACATAGTCGACGCTTCCGCCTTGCCGGCGGTTTCCTGCACGCTGACGACCTCGACGTTGAGCACGCGCTCGCCGAAGCGCAGGGTGATGCGGTCGCCCTCCTTCACCTCGTATGAGGCGCGGGCGATCTTGCCGTTGACCTCCACGCGTCCGGTGTCGCAGGCCTCGTTCGCGACGGTGCGGCGCTTTATGAGGCGCGAAACCTTCAAATACTTGTCAAGTCTCATGGCTTCTCCTTTCTTTTTGCCTCGCTCCACAGCGCGGAAAGCTCGTCGTTTGACATAGCCTCCATTGCCTTGCCCTGTGCGGCGGCGGCCTCCTCTACGGCGCGAAAGCGCCGGATGAATTTATCGCAGGCGGCGTTCAGCGCGTTTTCGGGGTCGACTCCCTTGTAGCGCCCTGCGTTCACCGCGGCAAAAAGCACGTCGCCGAGCTCCTCCTCCACATTCGTGCCGCGCTCGACCGCCTCGCGCAGCTCGCGGACCTCCTCCTCAAGCTTGTCCAGCGAGCCGTCCGCGTCGCGGAAGCGAAAGCCGGTTTTTTCCGCCTTGCTTTGCAGCTTGTCCGCGCGCCAGAGCGCGGGCAGCGAGCGCGCCACGGCGTCAAGGGCGTCGGAAGCGGTCTTTTGGCCCTTTTCGGCGCGCTTGAGCTGCTCCCAGTTTTTCAGCACCTCGTCGGAGTTTTCGACGCTTACGTCGCCGAACACATGCGGGTGACGGAAAATGAGCTTGCGGACGACATGGTCGGTCACGTCGTCGGTGGTAAAGCGGCCTGCGTCCTCCTCAATGTGGATGTTGAAGAGCACCTGCATCAGCATGTCGCCCAGCTCCTCACACATCATGGCGGGGTCGTCACGGTCGAACGCTTCCGCCGCCTCATAGGCTTCCTCAAGGAAGTTGCGGCGGTTGCTCAGATGCGTCTGCTCCCTGTCCCACGGGCAGCCGCCCGGCGCACGCAGGATGCGCAGCAGATGCACGAGGTCGTCCATGTCGTATTTGGGCTTATCGGGAAACTGTACCATATTTACCTCTCATTATTTGACGCGCAGCAGACGCGCGAGCTTGTCGCCCTTCGGCAGCAGCGCCAGATCGTCTTTTGTGATCACGCGCAGCACAACGATCAGCACGGCGTAAGCGATCATCGCCAGCACGACGGAGATCCCGACGTTGACCAGCTGCGTCAGCTTCGCACCGCCCACATGGAAATGCGCACTCAGAAGGGAATAGCTGCCCCTTGCGCAGATGGCCATGATGAGCGAGGCGAGCAGCGGCCGCGCGAAGATGGCGAAGTAGTCCGGCTTATCCTCCACCACGCGATAGACGAGGATAAGGTTCAGTATCGCGGTCACGGAAAAGCAGACCAGCGTACCGATGGGCGCGGCGTGGATATTGATCGACGGCACCGCGGTGAGATTGTAGTTGAGAAAGATCTTTATGACGCCGCCGATGAACATAGTAAGCACCGGCATACGGACGTGGCCGTGTGCCTGCAAGATGGAGTTCGCAACGAGCATCAGACAAACAAACAGCGACGCAAGCCCCAGCACCGCCAAAAGCTGCCCGCCCAGCTCGCTGTCATACTTCGGATAGCAGAGCTTCATGATCGGCTCGGAGAGCGCCCAAAGCCCCAGTCCCATCGGGAAGGCGAGCATGCCGGTCACACGCAGCGAGGAGCTGACGAGCCTTGCTGTGCTCTCGCGGTCTTTTTTGGCAAGAGAGGTCGAAACCGCGGGAATGACCGAGATCGTCAGCGCCGTCATCATGGACGGCGGCAGGTTGTACAGGTTCATGCCGGAGGAATAGGTGCCGTAAAGCCGGCGCGTTTCATCGAGTGTATAGCCCAGCGCGTTTTGGAGCTGACCCTGAACGAGCGAGGTGTCGACGATCGTGAAGATCGAGACCATGGAGCTGGAAAGCGTGATGGGCACGGCGATGGATACGAGTTGGCGCAGTATCGCGCCGTTGCTGCCCGGAATGTCGTTTGAGGTGATCGGAGCGCGGTGGTTGACGTAGTCCAGCGCCATATAGCCCAGCGCGAACAGCGTTCCGACCGTGACGCCGGCTATGGCGCCGCCCGCGGCGACGGACACGCTTTCGTTTATGCTCAGAAGATAGTGGGCGAAGCCGAGGCCGATGACAAGCTTGCATACCGCTTCGATGATCTGGCTGACCGCGGTGGGCGTCATACGGAAGCCGCCCTGCGCGCAGCCACGGAAGGCGGACAGGCCGCCGACGCAGATGACCGCCGGAGCGAGCACACGGATGCCGAACGCGGCGCGCGGATTGTGCAAAAGTCCCGCGCAAAAGTCGTTGCCAAACCACATCAGCGCAAAGGAGAGCGCGCCGAGTGTCAAAAAGGTCAGCGCGCTGACGCGAAATACGCGCCGCGCCTGATTCTCACGTCCCAGCGTGTTCGCCTCGGACACCATTTTGGACAGCGCCACCGGCAGTCCCGTCGTCGAAACGGTCAAAAGCGCCGCGTAGATGTTATAGGCGTTGTAGAAGTCCGCCGTGCCCATCTCGCCGAGAATGTTGTACAGCGGGATCTTGTAGAGCGCGCCGATGATCTTGACGATGACGACGCCCGCGGCAAGCACCGCCGCGCCGCCGAAGAAGGATTGTTTTTTTGCCTGTGCCATTCGGTTACGACCTTTCAAGCTGATTGCGATAAAATTCCGCGAACGCCGCAAGGTTCGCGCGCCGCTTTTCCGGGCGCTCGATATACTCCTTGGGGTATTTGGCGTTGAAGGCGCGGCGGATGACCGGGTTCGCGCCGTCGCTTCCGACCATCTTGGTCGAGCCGCCCGCGCCGAGTGCCAGGATGCCGTGCAGCTCCTCCATGATATAGATGTTATAGAGGCACTCTGCGCCGGGCAGCGACCAGCCCACATTCTCAAAGCTGCCGGACATGTATTTCTGGCGATAGAGATAGTAGGGCGCATATCCATGTTTACGCAGAGTGTCGTTCGCCTAGTCCAACATTTGCGAAACGTCCGCCGCCGAGGGGATGCGTCCCTCAGGCGTATCCTTTGCAAGCGTGATGCGACTGCCCTTTTTAAGCGACAGCGTGTGCACTGTTATGTTGTCCGCGCCCATCGAAAGGCATTCGTCCAGCGAGCGGGCGAAGCCCTCCGGCGTGTCCTCGGGCAGGCCCGCGATCAGATCCATGTTGACGTGGCAAAAGCCCGCGCGCAGTACCAGCTCCATCGCGCGGCGGATA
>JAFZQQ010000136.1 GCA_017620315.1 Oscillospiraceae bacterium
AGCTTATCCCGCCTATGAGCGCGGTGACGATCAACGCGGCGACGAGGAATAAGGGTATGCGGCACTGCTTTTTGACGAAGTCGAGGTATCCCTTCGCCCCGGTGCCCTGAAAGCCCGAGGTCAGCATTGCGCAGATGCAGTAGACAAGGCAGAGCATGAATATGAACCAGTAAAACTCCTCTGCCTTGAAATTAAGCGCCGGGAGGCTCACATAGTAATAAATGAAGCCCAAAAGCAGCGTGACGCCAAGATTGACGGCTATGCGGGCGCCTTTGCTGCCGATAGCCTTGCGCGGCTTTTTCTCACGCGGCGGTTTGTTCCCGGCGGTGCCGACGTTGAATTGGAACCCGCCCTTTGAGGGATCGTATTTGAATTCCATAGGCTGCCTCCATATACATTATCATTCTAATATTATTATCGCACATTTCGGCGCAGATGGCAATAGCCGCCTGCGCTTTGTCCGTGCGATTTGAGGATCCTGTCGGGCAGCTCCGTTTCCGAAGCTGCCCGACAAATCTGAATTGGATGTTATCTGTCTCCGCATATCGGCGCATTATGGATTTGCGATTGCTTCGATCAGCGGTACGACGCTGTTGAGTCTTTCTAACATATTTGATAATCTGTCGGAACGATAACACCTTGGTATACGCTCTTTCGTATACTCTTCTCCCCATTGCTTTTCATCCCACAGATTATCCGCACGGCGAACGGGAAACCTAAAATACGTTTCATCCGCGGTGACTCTGCAAAGCATGACGCTGGAGGCGTCGGTGCTTGAATAGACCAGATAATAAGCATAGATGTTATATTCATCAACGCTGTTTAGGATCAGCAGGAAGAATACGGTTTCAAGTGAATGATCCGTACTCAAAACGATCTCTTCGTGGATCCACGGCGCGTATAACAGCCCCGCAAAGGACTCCTTTTTCCACTCTGCCGCTTTGCTTGTCCAAAACTGCTCGTCTTGCTTCAATTTGCTTTTCATATCATCGTATGACAGCAGCTCATATTCTTTATGCGGACAATTGGGGCCATGCCACTTTCTGTAAGGCAATGTGGCGTCGATCAGCTGCCAGTGTTCCCCATTCAAAACCGCTGCGCAAATATGATCCTGAGGGTTTCCGTAGCAATCAACATGAACACGGGCATATTTCGTTTGATAGCCCAGTCGCGTTAAGACCGAAACGATCAAGTTTGAATAATCTCCGCAGGTCCCGGATTTCATTTTTAATACATCTATATCAGTTCTTTGCAGAGGGTAGTACGGTGCGTTTAGTCTGCTGTACGAAACGTTATTATCAAACCAAAGGAGAAGCGTTCCCACAACACTGCTCAGCGGCAGAGCCGCCAAATGAAGCTCATTTATGAAGCGTTCTGTTTCGTATGCTTGAGGATGTATATAATCGCCTTTATCAATCATTTTGATTACCTTCAAAATTCTGGTTTGTCGCAACCTGCCACGACTATACCATATCAGACGCTTATAATCAAGGAACCGCTGAAGGTGCCGAAGCGGAAGGACAACAATGCTTACGGCAACAGGAACGGCCATTTTGCAAGCTTGCTTTTACTGCGCGGGTGTGGTAATGTTGTTTGCATGAAAACTGTCATTCTTACAGATGCAAAATACCGCTCGGCAATCAGCGCGGCGAGGACCTTTTCGCGCGGCGGCATGCGTGTCGTCGCCGTTCAGGCGCGCGGCGACGCCTCCGTTGCGCCGCCGGTGTTTTCCTCCAACTGCGTTTCGGAAACGGTCTGGCTCGACGGCAGCACGGAGGACGACGGATATGCCGCCCGACTTGCGGAGCTGCTGCGTCGTTTCGACCGGCCCGTGCTCTTTCCGGTCGGCGCTGCGACGCTCGACGCAGTCAGCCGCGATATCGGGGGCTTTTCCGGGCTTTGCGATTTTCTGATCTCTCCGGGCGAGACGCTTGATGCGGTAAACGACAAGGCGAGGGTACACCGCCGCGCGGCGGAGCTCGGACTTCCCGTGCCGAGGGAGTACGACGGCGCGCCGGACGCCTATCCCGTCATCATCAAGCCGCGCTGCGGCGAGAAGTTAGGGCTCAGGGCGGAGGACAGATATACCGTTGCGCGCTCAAGCGAGGAGTACCGGGCGGCGCTTGAAAAAATGCGGCGATACGACCCATCGCCTGTGGTGCAGGAGCTTATCGGCGGCGCGGGCGGAGGCGTGAGCGTCCTGATAGACCGCGAGGGCAGGCTGATCGACGCGTTCTGCCATCGCCGCGTGCGCGAGTACCCCATCACGGGCGGGCCCTCCGCCTGCTGCGAGAGCGTCTATGTGCCGGAGAAGATCGACGCGGCGTATGCTTTGCTGCGCTCCTTCGGCTTTGTGGGCCTCGCTATGGTCGAATTCAAGGGCGACAGCATACTCGAAGTCAATCCGCGCGTCTGGGGCAGCTTTCCACTGACGACGCTCGCGCGCTCGCCGATCGCGCTCCGGCTTGCCGAGGCAGCGTCCGGCGCGCGCGTAGAATACGTGCCGTGCGACTACGACGTTGGCGTGCGCATGCGCTTCACGCTGAACGATACGCTCGCAACGCTTTCGCTGCTTGCGCACGGCAGGCTGCGCGAGGGCTTTGTCGGCTGCGCCGACGCGTTCCGCGCCCAGGAGGCGCTCTGCGACCGCGACGACCCCGCGCCGATGCGGGCATACTTGAAAGCGACGGTTTTGAAAAGATGAAAATAAAGCTCGATCTCCATGTCCATTCCGAGGCGTCCCACGACGGGCGGATGAGCCTTGACGACATAGTGCGCGAGGCAAGGGCGCGCGGCCTTGACGGCGTCGCCATAACCGATCACGACGTAACGCTTATGTCTGCGCCGGAGTACGATGACTTTCTCGTGATCCCCGGCTGCGAGTTCTCCACCGAGTACGGGCACCTTTTAGGGCTGTTCCTGCGCGAGCCGATAGGAAAGCTTCCGTTTGCCGAGACGGTCGAGGCGATACACGCGCAGGGCGGACTTGCCGTGATTGCGCATCCCTTCGAGCGTTCGCGCGACGAAAAGCGTCTTGAGCCCATCGTCGCCATGCTCGACGGCGTTGAGGTACAAAACGGACGTGCCGAGCGCAGGATACGCGACGCGAACGCGCTTGCGGAGGCTTTTGCCGAGGCGCATGGAATGCGCCGCTTTGCGGGCAGCGACGCGCATCTGCCCTGCGAGCTGGGCAACGCCGCGCTCTGCCTTGAGGCAGAGGAGCTGACGCTCTCCGCCGTGCGCGAGGCGCTTCTCTCCGGCGGGGCGGAGGTCTGCGAGAAAAGGCGCAGCGCGGCGCTCAACACTGCCCGCAGCCAGTATACCAAGCTCAAAAAAACGCATGCGCGTCCCACCGCTTATGCGAAGTGGGCGCTGTTTGCGGCGAAATGCGCCGCCGAAGACCTGTTCGGGAGGTATTGACTATGTCCATGCTCGTTAAGCTCGGCAAGAAGGGCAAGCAGCTCGTAAAGAAGCTGATCACTCCCGCCGAGAAGCACTATGTCGGCTATACGCGCCGCATAGAGCGCGTCTGCACCAAAAAGCGCGTATGCGCCATGACCTTTGACGACGGGCCGATGGATATGCCCGCAGCTCCCGACCGCTTCGACGGCAGATCGATGACCGACGTTCTTCTCGATACGCTGCGCGAGTACGGCGCGCACGGCACCTTTGACGTGGTGGGCGACACCTCGGAGAACTATCCCGACACGGCGGGCAAGACCGGCAGCGCCTCCTGGGGCGGCATACTCTACGACCACTATCCCGACATATCGCAGGACGCGCACGGCGGCGCGGAGCATTGCGACAGGCTGATCCGCCGCATGCTGGACGAGGGGCACCAGATAACGAACCACGGCTACCGCCATATTATTTTCGGCAAAAAGCCCTTTGTCTACGGCAAGCGCGCGTATCTCGGCTCTCTTGACGCCTCGCTCGCCGATCTCCGGCGGCTCGACACGCTGCTGCGCGAGCGTTACGGCTATGCGCCGTCGATGTCACGTCCGCCGCACTACGTCGACAAGATCGGCGACGGCTTCACAAGCTATGACGTCTATGACCGCCTGGGCTATCAGTACATGGCGGCGTCCTTCGACGGGGCGGGCTGGCTGCCCTCCGCGCTGGCGGATCCCGAAGCCGCGCTCCGCGCCGAGACCGACGCCATGGTCGAGCCGATCCGCCGCGCGCTGGAGAGCGATCCCGATTTCTTTTGCGGGCAGATCATCTTCCAGAAGGACGGCTGCAACATGGCGCGCCGCACGCCGGTCGCCTTTGCGCTCGGCGAGCAGCTGAGGCTGCTGAAGCAATACGGCTACGAGGTCGTGACCGTGGAGGAGCTGCTGCGCGAGAGCCCGTTTGCCGACGTCGCGCCCAACGATCCGCTGCTGCCGAAGCTCCGCGCGCTGGCGGAGAGCTCCGCGGTCGCGTTCAGCGACAACCGCGTGCGGCTCGACGAGCCGATGAAGCAGGGCGAGCTTGCTATGCTGCTCGCGCCGAAGGCCGACGCCATCGCCCTGCGCGAGAAAATGATACGCAGCTCCGGCAGGGCCGTCCATCCCTACGCCGGAGCCATGGCGTGGTGCGAGGAAAAGGGCGTTTTCCCCTCCGGCGCAAGCCCCGACGCTCCGGTGGCCGCGCTCCCCGCGGAGTTCTTTGCCCCGACGGGCGACCTGAGCCGCAGAGGGGTCTATGCGGCATATATTCTCTAAAATTTGATCGGCAGAGGCAACGCCTCTGCCGATTTTGATACGGTTTTTATTTGATCCACATACAGGTTTCGTACGCGGTCTTGACCGCGTGGGCGATCGTGCCGCCGGAGACGGCGTCGCCCACCGCATAGACCCGCGGGAGCATTCTGGAAAGCTGCTTTTCCAGCGCATTCTCCGGGCGTACGCCCAGCGAGAGCACCACGCTGTCGGCGGGAATGTGCCGTTGATGGCCCGTGCGCAGCTCCTCCGCCACGACCTCGCCGGGGTTTATGCGCAGAAGCTTGTGGCCCGTCAGGAATTTGGTGCCCTGCGGCTCCAGCCGTTCCAATTCATCGTCCACGAGCTGGAACCATGCGCCGGGGGCAAGCTCGTCCGCCATTTCGAGCACAGTGACCTCGTTGCCCGTCTCGTTCAGGAGCTCCGCGGTCTCGAGCCCTGTCATGCCGCTGCCGGCGACCAGCACGCGCTCGCCGCGCAGAACGACCTTTCGCTCGATGATCTCCGGCGGCGTATGGACCGTCGGCAGCCGGCTGCCGGGGATGGAGCCGGGGCGCACGGGCGACGAGCCCGTCGCCGTGATGACCGCATAAGGTTTCAGCGCGCGGATGGTCTCCGCGTCCGCCTCTACGCCGAAGCGCAGCTCCACGCCGAGAGCGTCGAGCGCGGCAAGCCGGTCCTCCACGCACCACATGAGCTTGTCCCGCAGATTGCAGGCCGCGGCAAGACGCACCTGTCCGCCCGGCTTTTCGGCACGCTCGAAAACGGTCACGGCGAAGCCGCGGCGCGCCATCGTCTCGGCGGCGGTCAGCCCTGCGATGCCCGCGCCGACCACGACGATCCTGCGGCCCGCGCCGTCCTTAATGGGCTGCTCATACTCCGGCTCGCGCCCCACGCCGGGATTGAGCGCACATTCGCCGTTTTTGCCGACCTTCGCGCCCTCCATGAACGAGCTGATGCAGTGCAGACAGCCGATGCAGCGCCGGATCTCCGGCCTGCGGCCCTCCTCGAGCTTTTTGACCCAGTGCGGCTCGCAGATGAAGCTGCGCGCCGAGCCGATGAAGTCCTGATACCCCTCCGCAAGCTGGCGCTCCGCCTGCTCCGGCGAGCGCATGAAATTCGCGGCGATGACGGGGATGGAGACGACGCTTTTGATCTCCCTTGCGAGGTACGCCCGCCACCCAGGCTCGTAGGAGCTTGGCTCGAGCCAGCGGTTGTAGACGTCGTAACAGGCGGAGGTGACGTTGATCGCATCCACGCCAAGCTCCTCCAGAAGCTTTGCGATGCGCTTGCCCTCCTCGAGAC
>JAFZQQ010000137.1 GCA_017620315.1 Oscillospiraceae bacterium
GGTGTAGATGCCGTACCAGTTTCCGTTCGGATCCTTGTAGATATCCTTCGTCAGATGCGAAGCGTTGACGGGGACATAGCTGTTGTCCAACAGGCCCTTCGCCGCGGCGGTATCATACGGATTGTTGGTGCCGCCGAACCAGACGTCGGCAGAGGGATTGCCGTTCTCTTCCTCGATCTTGGTCGGGACCTCGCCGGTCGAAAGGCGCTGATACTGCGTCTTGATACCATAGATCTTCTCGAAGTTGGCGCACGCAGCCGCGAGGTAATCCTCCTCGCAGGAGCCGTAAACGACCAGTTCGCCCTCCGCCTTTGCGGCGGCGATCAGATCGGCCAGCGGATCGGCTGCGGGTGCGGGCGTATCGGTGCCGCCGCTTGTCGTCCCCGAAGAAGACGAGGAGCTGCTGCCCGAGCCCGAATTCGCGGGAGCTTCGGTCTTGCTGCCGCATCCGGCAAGAAGGCCGAGTACCATCACAAGAGACAGTGCAAGTGCAAATAATTTCTTCATGTTCCATCCTCCTTGAGCAAAAATTGATTTTGGCCCGGATAATCCGAGCCTCTGTTTGGTATTATATGCCTGTCGCACAAGAATGTCAAGTGCCGTACCGTCCGGATTTATGCAAAATGCCCGGACGAAACACCGTCCGGGCAAGTATTTCATTTTTATCGGAGCAGGAAAAGCGAGAGCGCGATCAGATACTGCGCGGGATAATAGGTCAGATAGTTTAATATTATGTCAACCGGTCTGTCTTTACCCTTTCCGAAATACGTCCCGCTCAACACAAGATCCGAAACCGCGAAAAGGGCGCCGCCGGCAAAAATTGCGTTCATCGCGCCGCTGTGCCAGCCATGCAGCATGGCAAGGCTGCCGGACACCAGCACGGTCGAGAACAGCAGCGCGCCATAGGCGATCGCGACAGGCTTCATGCTGCCATAATCCAGCTTCATCGGCTTTTCAAGCAGCATATTGCCAAAGCCGAGCGCAACGCCCAGAGCCGCGGGAACAAGCACATACACCTCCGCGCCGCGCGGACAGAATTGCAGCGACATGCCGACAATATAAAGTATGTGTCCGATGCCGAAGCACAAAAAGCCGGCGTATGTAAAGGGCTCGTCGCTCTGAGGGAAGACATATTTGAGGTCGAGCCAAATGTCGCCCAGAAGTCCGCACACCAGTCCCGGGATGATAAACAGCCCAAGCGCCGAGGGTCTTCCGTTCGACGCGGCGTACCAGCCGCAGACGGCAAGCGCGACGAACAGGACGGAAACCGTCGTCTTTAAAAACACAGCCTTGAGCGAGTATTTTTTCAGCTTCTCCTTCAGGAAAAGGGCAAGGGCGATTGCTCCCGCGCAGATGATCACAATGCAGGTCGGCATGATCCGTCACATCCTTTCTGTCGGTCTTTTCTCCGTTAAGCTCCGCAGTATCGCCTGTTTTATATCGCTGCTGCATGTTTTTTTTATTTATTATACACTCAGCAGGCAAAAAATCAACGACTACGTTGTCAATCGCGCTTGCCACAGGCAGAAAAATGTGCTATTATCATAATGAATCAGTTTGCACAGGAGGGATGCCTGCAATGTGGACCGAGGGACGGATAAAAACGCTGGTGGAAAAGCAGCGTGCTTTTTTCAGAAGCGGCGCCACGCTGGACGTCAAATGGCGCATAGCGCAGCTTGAAAAGCTCAAGCTTGCCGTACTGGTACACGAGGATGAGCTTAAAGCCGCTCTCTACGAGGATCTCGGACGCTGCGAGGCTGAGGCATATCTCTGCGATATCGGCAGCACCGTGCTTGAGATCAACGAGGCGATAAACGGCGTAAAACGCTGGGCTGCGCCGGAAACTCACTACAGCGGGCTTTTATGCTTTCCGAGCACGCTCACAAAGGTGTATAAAATGCCGTACGGCGTCAGCCTTATCATCAGCCCCTTCAATTTTCCCATTCTGCTCTCTCTCGGCGTGCTTACAGCAAGCATAGCCGGCGGGAACACCGCGATCATCAAGGCAAGCTCGAAGAGCCCCGCCTGCACAAGGGTGCTCGCAAGGCTCATTGAGCGTACATTTCCCGAGGAATATGCCGCCGTTATCGACGGCGGTCACGATATCGCGGATATTTGCCTCGCTCAGCGCTTTGACAAGATTTTCTACACCGGCTCCCCTCGCGTAGGTTCTCACGTTATGGAGGCCGCCTCGAAAAATCTCACCTCAGTCGCGCTGGAGCTTGGCGGTGAAAACGGCAACTGGTGCGTTGTGCGCGCAGACGCCGATCTCAGGGACGCGGCGCGAAAAATTGCCTTCTTCAAAAGCTGCAACAGCGGTCAGGTCTGCATCAACATCAATCAGGTCGCCGTTGCTCAGGAGGTAGCGGACAAATTTCTTGACGAGCTTAAAGCCGCATTCGTCAAGCAGCTCGGCAGCGACCCATCCTCCAATCCCGAGTATGCTCGCCTCATATCCCGCGCCGCGTGGGAGAAATGTGACGCGACGGCGAAAAAGCACTCAGACCGCATCGTATTCGGCGGAAAGGGCGACCCGGAAACGCTGCGCTACTCCCCCACTGTGATCTATCCCGTCAAGGCCGACGAGGATATCGTCCGGCGTGAGCTGTTCTGCCCGATACTCCCTGTAGTCCCCTATCCCGACGCCGGGATCGACAAGTTGATGGAAATGATCGCAAAACGGGAGCACGGGCTTGCGCTCTATCTGTTCACGCGCGACATCTCCTGGGCAAAACGCACCATGTCGTCTCAGCAGTACGGCGGAGGCTGCATCAACGAGGTCTGTCTGCACCTTATGGTTAAGGGCGCGCCCTTCAACGGCACCGGGCACTCCGGGCTCGGCGCCTACCACGGCGAATGGGGCTTCCGCGAATTCACCCATCCTTCCACCGTTCTCATCGGCTCGACGCATTTTAATCTTCCGCTTCGCGAGCATCCGTATGAAGGCGGCGCCAACGGCTTGAAGCTGAGGCTACTCAAACTCTTTGAACGCTGAAGGGACGGTGTGCGAAATGGCTGAAAAAGGATACTCCGGGCGAGAAGGCAAGAAATGGCTGCGTGTGCTTTTGACCGTGGTCTGCTGTCTTGCAGGGATATTTCTTCTGATTTATGCGGTCAATTTCTGCTGCTCGCTTTCCCTGCGCTCTTACATTCGCAGTCTTGAACCGGTCGCATACGACTCCGCGCCGCTTGTCCCGGTCTATGACGAAGCACTCGGCCACTACGTCGTCAAGACAGATCGCGATCTCAAGGTAATGATGCTCTCCGACATTCACATCGGTGGCGGCGCCTGGTCTGTAAAGCAGGACAGAAAGACAGTCTATGAGGTCGCTGTCATGCTGCGGAAGGAAAAGCCCGACTTTGTTATTCTGGGCGGTGATAACACCTTTGCGGTACCCGGGCCAGTCTTTCGCGGCGGCGGCACTCTGGACAATGCTATGGTCGCACGCGACATTTTAGAGTTATTTGAGCACGAGGGCGTGTACTTCACCACGGTCTTCGGAAACCACGACACAGAGGCCTTCGGATATGTCGGCCGCAAGGGCATAGGCAAGCTCTACGAAAGCGACAGATATCCGCATTGTCTCTTTGTCTCCGAGTTTTCAGATCCCGATTCTGCCCGTCCGAGCGTGAGCAATCAGATCATTGCCGTGGAAAATTCCGACGGAAGCCTCGCCAGGCTCATCCTGCTCATGGACACACACGACTATATCGACGGTTCTCTGGACGCAACGATAAACTGGAAGTACGACGCCATCCATCCGGCTCAGACGGAATGGGCGCGGCAGGAGATCGTTTCGCTCTCTGAAAAGGCCGGACTCACCGGCGGCGACGTGCTCCGCACGATCTGTTTTTTCCACATTCCCATTGGGGAATATGAAACTGCATACCGTGAGCTTGAAGCGAACGGCTTTGCCGACACCCTCGACAGCGAATATGTCGAAGGCGTCTGGGATGAAGAGTTGGACTCCGATCTGGGAGGGCGCATATGGTACGGCGGTTGTTACCGTAAGGAGGATCCGCCCGGAAGCATCGACGGCTTTTTCGAGGCGCTTGGCCCTGACGGCATAGGCTCGCTGGAAGCCTGTTTCTGTGGTCACGACCATGTAAACGACGCCATAGTGCGCTATCGCGGAGTACTTCTCGGTTACAACCGTTCTGTTGACAACCTTGCTTATTCCGGCATCGCCGGCTATGGCTCGCAGCGCGGCTGCACCGTGTTCACTCTCCGTGACGGCGGTGAATGGTCTTACGAGCTCAAAAACGTCTACATAGATTGCGGAGCCGACCCTGAGGCATTTTTCCATGTGGAGCTCAACACTCCCTTGTACCCGAACCCCGTGCCATAATCCTTTAAATACGATATGCATTTCAAATCATTAAATGTGTGGAGGAACAAATTGCCATGATATCTCGTGAACGCAGCATCAAGGTATTTACCGGGAACTCAAACAGAAAGCTCGCTGAGGACATCTGCCGTTCAATAGGCATTACCATCGGTGACAATGACGTCAAGGGCTTCGCTGACGGCGAGGTCTCCTGCTCTATCAACGAAAGCGTCAGGGGCTGCGACGTGTTTCTCGTTCAGTCTACCTGCAAGCCGGTCAATGACAACCTTATGGAGCTGCTCATCATGATTGACGCCTGCCGCCGCGCCTCCGCCGGGCGCATCACTGCCGTCATCCCCTACTTTGGCTATGCGCGTCAGGATCGCAAGACCAAATCCCGCGATCCGATCAGCGCTAAGCTGGTAGCGAACATGATCGCCACTGCCGGCGCCGACCGCATCATTGCAATGGATCTTCATGCCTCTCAGATACAGGGCTTTTTCGACATTCCCGCCGATAACCTGTTGAGCTACCCCGTCTTCGCCGACTATTATGCCAAAAAATTCGGCGCAGCACTGCACGACATGGTCGTTGTTTCCCCCGACGTCGGGCCGATCGCACGTGCGCGCAAGTTCGCACAGGCACTTGAGTCAAACCTTGCCATAGTTGACAGGCGCCATCCCTCCTCCGACGCTCCCGAGGGAACGCCGGAAGAGCTTCACATCATCGGCGACGTTGAGGGAAAGGACTGCATTCTCTTCGCAGACATAGTGGACACTGCGAACACGGTAGTCTCTGCCGCAAAAGCGCTCTCCGAGATCGGCGGCGCGCGCCGCATCTATGCCTGCGCCTCTCATGGCGTGCTCTCCGACCTTGCTATCGAACGGCTCTCTGCAAGCAACATCGACGAGCTTGCCCTGCTCGACACAATTCCCGAGCACCCGGACGCGGCACGCGCACACCTCAAATATCTGACCGTCGCTCCTTTGTTTGGCGAGGCCATAGAGCGTATCTATAAGGAGATATCCATAACTCAGTTTGTTTTCTGACTATAATTCCAGTCCGCAAAGCGCCTGTGCATGGCGGAGCTCCGCTGTACACAGGCGCTTTTTCATCTTGTTCCGCTTGCGAAAGCGGCTCTTAACTGGTATAATTTGCACCGGAATCATCACAGGGGGATAGACATTTGTTGATAGTATTGAATGTTCCGAACGGGGTGCCTGTCCATGGATCATGAATTGAACGAAAGCCCACAGCGCGGCAAAGGCTTCTATCGCCAGATCTCCGCGCTCACCGCGCCGATCGTGCTGCAAAACATTCTCAGTGTCGCGGTCAACAGCGCCGACGTCGTCATGCTCAACTTTGTCGGACAGTCGCACATCTCCGCGGTTTCGCTTGCAGCGCAATATGCCAGCATACTCTTTATGGTCTTTTATGGGCTCGGAACCGGTGCGACCATGCTCTGCTCGCAGTATTACGGAAAGGGCGATATGCGCGCCATCGACATGGTTGAAGGCGTTGCGCTGCGTTTCAGTGTGATCGCCGGCGCTGCTTTTTCTCTCTCCGCGCTGACGTTTCCCGCCGCTATGATGCGGGTTTTCACTCCCGACGCCGAGCTGATTGCCATAGGAGCGCAGTATCTGCGCCGTATCGCGCCGGCATATTTCTTCTGGAGCATAATAGAAATATATCTTTCCGTGCTGCGCAGCATCGGCCGCGTCAGGATAGCCACCGCGCTCAATATGTTTGCCTTTGCGCTCAACATAGCGCTCAATGCCGTTTTTATCTTCGGACTATTCGGTGCTCCGAAGCTTGGCGCCTCCGGCGTCGCTCTCGCGACTTCAATCTCGCGTTTCTCTGAGCTTGTGCTTGTATTTGCCGTTTCGGCGCGCAGTCATGACGTCAAGCTCCGCTTCTCATACATGTTTCTCAAGAACGACCTTCTGTTCCGCGACTTCATCCGCATGGCCGTGCCCGCGCTCGCGAACGACGTCATCTGGGGTCTCGGCTTTTCGATGTATTCCGTCATTATAGGACAGTATCTTGGAACAGACATGGTCGCGGCCAATTCGTTCGCCTCCCTTGTCCGAAACATCGGTTCGGTCTTTGCCTTCGGCATTGCAAGCGGAGGCAGCATCTTAGTCGGCCAGTTGATAGGCGAAAAACGAATGGAGGACGCCGACCGGGCTGCGAGCGAGGTCGTAAAGCTCACCGTGCTCTTTGGCGCTGTCGGCGGGTTCATCGTATTTGCCGTCTCCCCACTCGTACTACGCTTTGCCGATATCACCGAGGCGGGACGCGGATACCTTCGCGTAATGCTTTGGATAAACACCTATTACATCATGGGAGGCGCGGTAAACACCACCCTTATCGCCGGTGTGTTCCGCGCGGGCGGAGACAGCCGCTTCGGCTTTGTATGCGATACCGTCGATATGTGGTGCTACGCGGTGCCGCTGGGTTTTTTCGCCGCGGCTGTATTGAAGCTGCCTCCTCTGTGGGTATACTTTCTGCTGTGTACGGATGAATTCGTCAAGTGGCCGTGGGTCTTCAAGCACTATCGCAGCAAAAAGTGGCTGCGCAATATCACTCGCGACGATCTACGGATAGAAGGCGGGTAAATATTTTCATAGGGAGGCGAAAGCATGAAGGAACGCGTCTATGTCGCGATCGACCTCAAATCGTTCTATGCCAGCGTTGAATGCGTCGACCGCGGTCTTGACCCGCTTACGACCAATCTGGTCGTCGCGGACGAAAGCCGTACCGACAAGACGATCTGCCTTGCCGTCTCCCCCTCCTTAAAATCGTATGGTATCCCCGGTAGGCCGCGGCTTTTTGAGGTCGTGCAGAAGGTCAGGGAGATAAACGCCGCGCGTGAGCGAAACTCTCCCGAAGGAAAACTCTACGTCCGCGAATACAACGACACGGTCATACGCTCCGATCCCACCTGGGCAGTGGACTATATCGTCGCCCGGCCGCGGATGGCGCGCTATAAGAAGGTCAGCACCGAGATTTACCGGATATACCTAAAGTACGTTGCGCCGGAGCATATCCACGTCTACTCCATCGACGAGGTATTCATGGACGTGACCGACTATCTGGAGCTGCACAAAATGACCGCGCGTGAGCTTACCATGGCACTGATACAAGACGTGCTGCGCTCGACCGGGATCACGGCGACGGCCGGCATAGGAACGAACCTGTTTCTGGCTAAGGTAGCTATGGACGTCGTGGCGAAGCACATCCCCGCCGACGCGGACGGCGTTCGCATAGCTGAGCTGGACGAGGCGGAGTACCGCCGTCAGCTCTGGAGCCATCAGCCGATAACCGACGTCTGGCGCGTTGGCCCGGGCATCGCGAAAAAGCTTGCGGCACATGGGATGTATACTATGGGTGACGTCGCCCGCTGTTCTCTCGGCAAACCGTATGAATACCGCAACGAGGAACTGCTTTACGAGCTGTTCGGCGTGAGTGCCGAGCTTCTCATCGACCACGCATGGGGCTGGGAGCCGTGCACGATGAAGGAAATAAAAGCATATCGCTCCGAAAGCAGCAGTCTCGGCTCCGGTCAGGTACTGCATAGGCCCTATGACTTTGACGGCGCAAGGCTCATAGTCCGTGAGATGACAGACCTTCTGGTTCTGGAGCTTGTGGACAAGGAACTCGTAACAGATCAGATCATTCTGAACGTGGGCTATGACGTTGAGAATCTCACCGATCCCGCCCGCAAAAAAAGCTACGGTGGCGAGATCGTCACCGACCACTACGGACGCAAAATACCCAAGCATGCCCACGGTACTGAAACGCTCCCCGGCTACACC
>JAFZQQ010000138.1 GCA_017620315.1 Oscillospiraceae bacterium
AACAGCAAGATACGGGTGCGCCTTGTCTCGCGCAACGCGAACGACAGCTTTGACGAGGCCTTTTGGCGCCGCCGCGTCAAGTGGGCCTGGGACTACCGCAAGGCGGTCATGGGGAAGGACGTCTCCTGCTGCCGCGTTATCTTCGGAGAGGCGGACGGTTTTCCGGGTCTGACGGTCGACCGCTTCGGAGAGCTTTTGGTCACGCAGACGCTTTCGGTGGGCATTGAGCGGCTAAAACCCGTTCTGTTTCCCATCCTCGCCGACGTGCTGCGCGAGGACGGAGCGGATATCAAAGGCATATATGAGCGCAACGACGCCGCACTGCGTGAGCGCGAGGGGCTTGCGCAGGGAAAGGGTTGGTTCCCGCTTCCCGGGGAGAGGGCGCCGGAGAGCCCGATGACGGAGATATGCGAGAACGGCATATACTACGCCGTGGACGTGGAAAACGGCCAGAAAACCGGCTTTTTCCTCGACCAGAAATACAACCGCCGCGCGGTCGCGAAGCTCGCGCGGGAGCGCCGCGTGCTGGACTGCTTTACGCATACGGGTTCCTTCGCGCTCAATGCCGCGAAGGGCGGTGCGGAGCATGTTACGGCGGTCGACGTCTCGGAGAGCGCGGTCGATATGGCGCGCGCAAACGCCGCCCGCAACGGGCTTGACGGGAGAATGGACTTCCTCTGCGCCGATGTTTTCGACCTTCTGCCCAAGCTGGAGGAGGCCGGCGGAAAGCCCTTTGACTTCATCATCCTCGACCCTCCGGCGTTCACCAAATCCCGCGGCACCGCGGCGAGCGCCGAGCGCGGCTATAAGGAGATCAATCTCCGGGCCATGCGGCTGCTGCCGCGCGGCGGCTATCTTGCGACCGCCTCATGCAGCCACTTCATGCCCTCCGAGCGCTTTGAAAAAATGCTGCGCTCTGCCGCGCAAGACGCAAAGGTCGAGCTGCGGCAGATAGAGGTGCGCCAGCAGGCGCCGGACCATCCGATCCTCTGGAATGTGCCCGAGACGGATTATCTGAAGTTTTATCTGTTTCAGGTGGTTTGAGTTTTCCCTCCAAGTAAAGCTTGCATTTGCGCGTGTTGCGTGGTATAAAAATAATAGGTAAATAGTCGGGTAAGCAGGTTCACACCGTTTTGAAAGGATGGCAGATACTATGGCATTGAACGTCGGTTCACCGCTTGGCGCGTATCGTAATTACCAGAGCAATACGAATTCGGTCAACAACAGCACAAAAAAGCTCTCCAGCGGCTACCGCATCAACGGCGCGGGGGATGATGCGGCGGGGCTTGCGATCTCGGAGAAGATGCGCGCGCAGATCACCGCGCAGCAGGCGCAGTACCGCAATACGCAGGATGAGATAAGCTTTTCAAAAACCGGAGACGGCGCGCTCTCCACGGTGCACGACTCGCTGAACCGTATGCGCGAGCTTGCCTCGCAGGCTTCCAACGGCACTTACGGCGAGAGCGAGCGCGCGATGCTCCAGCAGGAGTTTTCACAGCTTCAGGAAGAAGTCGGCAGAGTGTATGAGGGGACGAGCTTCAACGGAACCGACGTGCTCTCCGGCGCGCCCGACCTGTCCGCGTTCAGCATAGCCACGCAGGACGGCGCAGCGAAGGCTGTGGACGGGCTCTCGGATGTCATCAATTCTGTATCCGCGCAGCGCGGAGACTTTGGAGCGCAGCAAAACAGGGCGGAGCACACCGCCGGGAATCTGATCAACGCAATGGTCAACGCGCAGGACGCCGAGAGCGAGATCCGCGACCTCGACATCGCGCTTGCCGTAATGGAAAACACGAAAAAGAAGATACTTTCCCAGTCCTCCATAGCCATGCTGGCGCAGGCAAACCAGCGCACCGCAAGCGTTATGAGCCTGCTGAATGGATGACTTTTTAAGCAAAAATACACCGGCGAAAGCCGGTGTATTTTTGTTGGAGCGGAAATTATTTAGGGCCGAAGAAGTTCTGCTTGCTTTTCAGCTCCGCGATCCACTTGACGCCTTCGAACTCCGGAGAGCCTTTCGGCTGCCTTGGGAGCGGCGCGGCGCTGTTTTCGTCAAGCGTGCGCTGTGGCTTTTTGCCATCAATCTGCGCCTTGAAGTCCCTTATGCGGACGAAGCCTTCCAGAAGCGGAACTCCGATGAAAGCGAAGAGGGTCAGTATGACGACAACGGTAAGCCACTGTATGTCGGTCACAGCGCCTGCCTCCTTCCGCTGTAAGAGGTTACTTCTTTTCGTCCGCCAGCAGGCCCTTGAAGCTTGCCGCAAGACCGGCAAGGCTCTGGATCTCGCTGGGGATGATGATCTTGGTCGCCTGTCCGTCGGCGGCCTTCTCATATGCCTCGAGCGCCTTGATCTTCACGACCTGGTCGTTCGGGTTCGCGGCGTTCAACAGCTCGATGGAGTCGGCGAGCGCCTTCTGCACCTTGCGGATAGCCTCCGCCTCGCCCTCCGCCTTGAGGATCGCCGCCTGACGGTCTGCCTCTGCGCGGAGGATCGCCGCTTCGCGCTCAGCCTCGGCGCGAAGGACCGCGCTCTGCTTTTCGCCCTCGGCGACAAGGATCTGGCTCTGCTTCTGGCCTTCCGCCTGAAGGATGGACTCGCGGCGCTCGCGCTCTGCCTTCATCTGCTTCTCCATCGCGTTCTGGATC
>JAFZQQ010000139.1 GCA_017620315.1 Oscillospiraceae bacterium
ATGTTCGACGTCGACCTCGGCTGCTATGACAACTGGTGGCTGCCGCATCCGCCCGCAGGTATGCCCGCAGGCTGCTTCCTCGACATCTCCAAGGTCGCGAAGGAGTATTTCGCGGCGCGCGGCGTCAAATCCAACGTCGGCGTCGAGGTGCCCATCGTCGCAGTCGGCAAGCTCGGTTATCCCGACCTCGCCGAGCAGGCGCTGCGCGACGGCAAGTGCGACATGGTCATGCTCGGCCGTCCCATCCTTGCTGATCCCGAGTGGGCAAACAAAGCGTACGCCGGCAAGGTCAGCGAGATACGTCCCTGCATCGGCTGCCAGGAGGGCTGCGTCAACGAGTTCGTCGAGGGCGGCCATCCTCAGTGTGCCGTCAACCCGCGCACCGGTTTTGAGGAGATCGTCCCGCGTTCCTTCCCGAAGGCGGACGTCTCCAAGCGCATCGCGGTCGTCGGCGGAGGCTGCTCGGGCATGAACTTCGCGCTCGTCGCCGCCTCGAGGGGCCACAAGGTCGATATCTTCGAGCAGGCGGACAAGCTCGGCGGCAAGCTCTGGCCTGCCTCCGCTCCGATGGTCAAGTACGACATGATGAACTACACGAAGTGGCTCATCGCGCAGGTCGAAAAGGCCGAGGGCGTGACCGTTCACCTCAAGAAGGCCGTCGACAACAAGTTCCTCAAAAAGGAAAAGTACGACGTCGTGGTCTACGCCGGCGGCGCACAGGGCGGAGACAAGCTCCCGCCGATCCCCGGCATCAAGGACGTCAAGACCGTCGAGGGCACCGACCTTCTGGTCAAGCCCGAGCTTTTGAACGGTGCGAAGAAGATCGTCGTTATCGGCGGCGGCGCGGTCGGCCTCGAAACGGCCTACTGGCTGCAGTATGAGCAGAAGTGCGACGTCACGGTCGTCGAGATGCTCCAATATATGATCGACGGCGCGTGCACCGCGAACCGCGGCCACCTCATCCACTACTTCGAGCAGGGCGGCGGCAAGCTCATCAACTGCGCGAAGGTCGTCGGCTTCGGCGCCAACAACTCCGTCAAGATCGAGCGCAACATCTCCAAGGGCGTGCCCGATCCCTACTGCACCTGGACGCCGATCATCCCCAAGAACGTCGAGAACCCGCTCGCGCCCAAGATGGGCCCCGAGAGCCTGATCGAGACCATCCCCAGCGACCTGATCGTGCTGTGCATGGGCCGCGCCGCGAACGACGCCCCGTACTACGAGGCGGTCGAGCAGCATGTCGCGCCGGAGATCTACAACATCGGCGACTCGCTGCAGGCGGGCAATCTGCTCACCGGCAACCGCGCCGCGTGGCACATCGCCGCGAAGGTGTAACGCCACGCCCTCCCCTTACATCGCATGCAATGAGCCCTGCTTAAAAGGCAGGGCCCATTTTTTTGTCCGCAAACAGATTTTTGTCTTGCAATGCGCATAATAGGGTGTAGAATGTCAGCAGAAAAAGATGGAGAGTAATCCCGATGAAAAAGGTCGCTATCGTTCTTCTTTCCCTTGCCGGCGCGGCGGCTGTGCTTTACGGCGGCTTCGCCGCGTGGCTGCGCATCGACGGGCGGTTCCCCTTTCACACCGAGCTGAACGGGCATGACGTCTCGCTGCAAAGGGCGCTTGACGTGCAGGATATCTGCATGGACGGCTACTATCCCAATATGCGTTTTTCCATAAAAGGGCGCGATGGGCTGAGCTATCAGGTCACGCCGGGTTCCTTTGACTTCTCCGGCGCGGAGCGCGCCGTATCCTTTCTTCCCGAGCATACGCTGCTCTGGCCGGGCTCCCTTTTTTCGGAGACCGAGCTCTCAACGCACGACGGCGGCGCCATCAAAAAGCTTGCGACCCGCATAGAGGCTGACTCCGCTTTCAGTCCCGAGAATATGCGCCCGCCTCAGGACGCCTACGTCGCCTACAGCGCGGCGGAGGGGCGGTACGTTGTCGTGTCCGAGACCGGCGGTTCGATCATCGACAGGGAGAAGTTCGAGCAGGCGCTTGAGCGTCACATCCTCCGCGGCAGCGGGAGCCTCGATTTAGAGAACGAGGGCGTATATCTCAGCGCGTCCGTCCCCGCGTCCGCCCCGGAGCTTGTGGAGGCCTGTGAAAAGCTCAACCGTTTTCTGGACGCCGAGGTCGTCTTCTCCGAGGGCGGCGTATCGCGCGGCTTTTCCGTCAAGGCGCTGCAGCCCTATCTCACCGTCAACAACGACCCTCTTGAAATCGTCTACGACGCCGCCGCAGCGACTGCCGGCGGAGTGTTTGCGGCATTCGTCGGCGAGCTTGCCGAGGCCTTCGATTCCAATGGCGCAGAGCGCGATTTTATTACGCACGACGGCCAAACGGTCACGGTGACCGAAAAGACCTGGTTTACAAAGCTTGACACAGAGGCGACCTCGCTCGCGCTCGCTTCAATGACCTTTGATGCGCTTTCCGCCGAGGAAGCGCCGCAGGGCGAGCTCTTCTGGGAACGCGCTCCGCTGGACCGGCTGACCGATTACGTTGAGGTCGACCTTACCAATCAGACGCTCTATCTCTACACCGGAGGCGAGCTCGTGCTTGAGACGCCCATCGTCTCCGGCTGCGTGGCTCAGCGCCACACAACGCCCGCCGGCGCGTTCTCGCTCATAGGCAAGCACCGAAACGTCACGCTGCGCGGGCCGGGCTACGCAAGCTTCGTGCGGTACTGGATGCCGTTCAACAACAAGATCGGTCTTCACGACGCAAGCTGGCGCAGCCGCTTCGGAGGCACCATCTACCAGACCAACGGCTCGCACGGCTGCATCAATATGCCGCGGGACATAGCCCAGACCGTGTTCGAGACCATAGACGGCAGTTACGCGATCGTCTGCTACTGGCGCCCCGTTGAGGAGGTATAGAATAAAAAAGCATCGGCAGTATCCGGATAATCTCGGATACTGCCGACGTTTTATGTTCGATTGACGGATCGATTACTTGAGCTCGACCTTGCCGCCGGCCTCTTCGACCTGCTTCTTGAGAGCCTCGGCATCGTCCTTGGAGACGCCTTCCTTGAGGGTCTTGGGAGCGCCCTCGACGAACGCCTTCGCCTCGGCGAGGCCGAGACCGGTGATCTCGCGGACGACCTTGATGACCTTGATCTTCGCAGCAGCGTCGAAGCTGGCGAGAACGACGTCGAAGTCGGTCTTCTCCTCAGCGGCGGGAGCGGCAGCGCCGGCAGCGGGAGCGGCCATAGCGGCGGCGGAAACGCCGAACTCCTCCTCGAGGGCGTGAACGAGCTCGGAGAGCTCCAGAACGGTGAGACCCTTGATCTCTTCGATCATAGCGGTAACTTTCTCAGACATTGTAAAGTTCCTCCTGAATAGATTCTTGTTTTTTTGATTTGTGGTTTGTGCCGCTTACTCTGCGGCGGGAGCGGCTTCCTCGGCGGGAGCCTCTGCGGGAGCACCCTGCTTCTCGGCGATCTGCTTGAGCACGACGGCGAGGCCGGTGATGGGCGCGAGCA